>CAYJOO010000001.1:0-10341 GCA_964371845.1 uncultured Azospirillaceae bacterium
TGTATGAAAGTGTGATTATCGCACGTCAAGACTTGGGCGCTGCTCAAGTAAACACAATCGTTGAAGGCTTGTCAACAATCGTTGCAAACCTTGGCGGTGAAGTTAAAAGAGTTGATAACTGGGGTTTGAAAAACCTTGCTTATCGCATCAAAAAAAATAGAAAAGGTCATTATGTTTTATTAAATATTGACGCACCAACAACATTTGTTGCAGAATATGAAAGAAACATCAGAGTAAACGAAGATATCATTAGATACTTAACTGTAAAAGTAGAAGCATTTGGCGAGCCTATGGGTTCAAACGCTCCAAAAGCAGACGCTGAAGAAGGAGAAGCATAATGGCTAAACAAACATTCTCAAAAAGAAAAACTTGCCCATTTACTGGTGAAAACGGTCTTAAAATCGATTATAAAGATGTTAAGTTGTTGCAAAAATTCATCTCAGAAAAAGGCAAAATGATTCCATCAAGAATTTCATCTGTATCAACTAAAAAACAAAGAGAACTAGCAACAGCAATCAAAAGAGCTAGAATTATTGCTTTGTTACCATTTGTTGGCGAATAAGGAGAAGAATTATGGAAGTTATTTTATTAGAAGCAATTGACAAATTGGGCAAAATGGGTGACAAAGTAACAGTTAAAACTGGCTTTGCAAGAAACTACTTATTGCCACAACAAAAAGCTTTAAGAGCAACAGAAGCAAACCTTAAAGTTTTTGAAGATCAAAGAAAAGAAATCGAAGCTCGTAACAAAGCTTTGCTTGAAAAAGCAATCGAACAAGCTGAAAAGTTAAAAGGTTTTTCTGCAACAATGATCAGACAAGCTGCAGAAACTGGTCAACTTTATGGTTCAGTTGGTGTTAGAGACATTGCTCAAGTGTTAAAAGACGCTGGCCACAGTGTAGAAAGAAAATTGGTTTATTTGGAAGGCGCAATCAAAGATTTGGGCGTTTACAAAATCAAACTTAATCTTCACCCAGAAGTTGCTTGTGATGTATTAATTAACATTGCAAGAACAGACGATGAAGCAAAAAAACAAGCAAAAGCTTTTGAAGCTTAGTCAATAGTTTTTATTGCAATAAAAAGACTGGTTTTTGCCAGTCTTTTTTTGATGCTTAAAATAAAACAAAGTTCTTTACTTTTATTGAACTAATTTATATTATAATATTATTATGAAAGATATATTTTATACCATATTCAAATACAAAGACAAAAAAAGCCCAGATACTTTAGGGCTTTATCCTGAACGCGTTCACACAAAAGCTTTTCCAGAAAGAAGATATTTGTGGTCATCAAGAATGCTTGTTATTATTGCAACCATAAGCATTTCCATAAATATGATATTAGCCTCTTTATTTATCATCTTAATCCCACAAAAAACCTCATCACCAAGACTTTTGCACGTTAATGAAGATTTTTATAATTTAGAACAAACTCAACCTGCAGAAAAAAACGTTTTGGCAACAGATATTTTGGCAGAGGCAGATATTATTGACTATATCACATTACGCTACCAAATAACCCAAAACAAAGAGGCCGACTTAAGACGTTGGCAAAATAATTCAAGGTTTTATTGGTTATCATCTTCTGCCGTTTATAAAGAATTTTTAGAAACAGAAGAAGAATATACACACTCACAAAGAGCAAATGGCTTAACACGCCAAGTAGAGGTTCAATGGGTCAAGCCTGTTTCATATGGCTTGTGGCAAGCCCAATTTATAACATATGACAGCATTCCTGGCAAACCAACAGTCGTTAATCTTTGGCGCGCCACAATTAGAGGGCGCTACTTCCCATTAAACTATAAATCAAAAGATGATATGATAAAAAATCCATATGGATTTGTAATAACCTCATTTTATTTATCATACGCAGGAAAAAAACAATGACATTAAAATACACATTAATCAAAAAAGATGGCAAGGCTCGCCTTGGCAAACTAGAAACCAAACATGGCAGTATTGATACACCAGCTTTTATGCCAGTTGGCACTGCCGGAACCGTAAAAGCAATGATGCCAGAAAGTGTTGCCCAAACAGGTGCGCAAATATTATTAGGAAACACGTATCACCTGATGTTGCGTCCAGGTGCTGACTTGGTTGAAAAAATGGGTGGCCTTCATAAATTTATGAACTGGGACAAACCAATCTTAACCGATTCTGGCGGCTTTCAGGTTATGAGCCTTGCAGGCCTGCGCAAAATTACAGAAGAAGGCGTAACATTCAAATCACATGTTGACGGCAAAAAGTTTTTTTTAAGTCCAGAAGAATCAATGAAAATTCAGCACAAACTAGATTCAAACATCACAATGTGTTTTGATGAGTGCACTCCGTTTCCTGCAACGCACGATGTTGCAAAAAAATCTATGGAAATGTCTATGCGTTGGGCAAAACGCTCAAAAGATGCTTTTGTTGACAGAGATGGCTACGGCCTTTTTGGCATTCAGCAAGGCAGCGTTTATAAAGACCTCAGAAAACAATCTGCAGATGAGTTGACCAAAATCGGCTTTGATGGATATGCAATGGGTGGTCTTGCTGTTGGTGAAGGGCAAGAGGCGATGCTAGAAGTTTTGGACTATGCTCCTGATATGCTTCCTGAAGACAAACCAAGATATCTTATGGGTGTTGGCAAACCAGATGACATTGTTGAGGCTGTGCGTCGTGGCGTTGATATGTTTGACTGTGTTATCCCAACCAGATCTGGCAGAACTGCGCAAGCCTTTACCCGCTTTGGCACGATAAACATCAGAAACGCAAGCTTAAAAGAAGATTCAGCCCCTGTAGAAGAAGGGTGTGATTGTCCACTATGCACAAATTACTCAAGGGCATATATACACCATCTTCAAAAAGCAAATGAAATCCTTGCCACAATGCTTTTAACTTGGCACAACATTAGGTATTATCAACGCTTGACCAAAGGCTTAAGAGATGCCATTGCAGAAGACAAATTAGAAGAGTTTGTAAAAAAGTTTTATGAGGATTATAAAAAATGAACAACCAAACAATAGAACATTTCAAAGAGCAAAACAAAAAAACAGGCTTAAGAGTTTTTGTTGCAGGTGGTTCTCGCCCTGGGTTTAATGATGACTATGTTAAAGACGCATATAATCTAGGCTTAAAAATCATAGAAAAAGACCTCAAACTAGACTTTGGTTTTGGTGACAAAGGCATTATGGGTGCCATTGCCAAAGGTGTTATTGACACTTTTGATAAAAAAGAAAAAAAAGCCCCAATTGCAGCAATAACCACAAAAGAATACATGAGTTTATATGACAACAAGTCAATATTAGAGCAAATGGAAGAGGTTATTATTGCAAAAACTTTAGAAGAAAGAAAGCAAAAACTCTTGGATGCAGACTTTGTTGTCTTTGCACCAGGTGGTGTTGGCACATTAGATGAGCTTGCTTACGACTGTGTTGCAATGCAAGATGGTTTAATCGCTATTAAGCCTTTTATATTTTATAACACAAGTGGGTTCTTCTATCATTTATTAGAATACTTAAAGCACATAAGCCTTGAGGGCTTTTCAGATCCAGTGCCATTTATTGTAGTTGAAGATGAATATGAGCTTGGTATTGTTTTTGAGCTATTAAAGTTAAAATACGCCACACATGATGACAAGTTTGACGCATATAAGCATGCGCGCCAAATCATGTATGAGCTTCCATATTTTATAAAAAAGATGCAAGCAAACGGCTGCTGTGAGTTTGATTTAATTTCACAGATGACAAACATATCTATGTATGGCAGTGCAGAAGAAAGAAGCGCACTTGCTGATGAAATAGAAGATGCATTCTTACAAAAAGAATTATCCAGATTAAATGTAAGATTGGAAAAATCAAAAAATGATGCAATCACAATTCAAGAAAAAATCAAAAAATATCAAGACATGAAATAAAAGAAAAGCAGTGAAAACTCACTGCTCTTTTGTATTCCCCGAGATAAAATCTCTCCCCAATCAAGGACTATAATCATTAATGATTAAAAAAAAGTTTATTATAATATAAAAAATATATAAGAAATAAAGAAAAGGGTTTTAACAATCAACTGCAAGATTTTTTATGACAATATAAAGCTATAAAAATATTTTTATTGCCTCTGTGATATTACCAAAAACAAAGTCGCAATATTCAGGTTTTTCAATGGGCTGCTCAGATATTAATACCGTCATCATTCCAAGCTCTTTTGCAACCTTCAAATTCTTTGTACTATCTTCAAAAAAAACGCACTCTTCACAAACCGCTCCAGTTTTATTCAAAAAAGCATTAAAGGCTCTTTGATCTGGCTTAAAATAAAAGTTGCTATCAAAACAAGTAAATTTTACATCAAACTCATCTTCAATTTCAAGCATCATGAGTGTTCTATCAACGTGCCTATAATCACCATTTGAAAACAGTATCTTTTTATAAGGCAGCAAGCGCAAAGCAGACTTAAGGTTTTCATCAGGGCGCAATGCAGACACATCAACATCGCATATATAGCCCATAAAACTGTCCCAATCAAAATCTTTTTGTTGTCTTAAGAGCTCATCGCCGTGTTCTTTATAATCATTATATGAAATGTGCCCAACGCCAAATTTCTCTTTGATGTCTGAGTTAAAGACATTGTCAAGCCTTTCCCAGCCAGATTTGCAAATGCCCAAACTTTTTGAATACAGTGTATCATCCAAGTCAAACACAAACGTTGTTATATTTTTTGCAATACTCATGATTTATTACAGATTAAATTTTCCACCATTGTCCGCCACTCTTAATCTCTGCCAGATTTGTATATGCACTTGCTAGCATATTTGCAGCGTTTTGGTTTGTTGTTGCTTGTGCTTGCATTGCATTTGCCCCATTAAGATATGAGTTAAGCTCCGCAGACATGTGAGATTCTGTATTTGATTTTGAATCCTCTGAGGTTGCTTCTGTTGCCACATAATCATGCTTAAAGCTATCACCCATAGACACCTGCATCACATAGCTCAACTGCTCATCAGCAGCGACAGTATCATCTCTAGATACTTTAATGTAATACGTTCCTTTTTCTGCTTTATATTCGCCCTTAAGCATTGAATCAAAGCTTTCTCTAAGTTCTTCGCCTTCTTCAAGAGAGCTGTCGCCAATTAATATTTCTCTACCATATTTATCAAGGCTATAAACCTCAACTTTTGTACCAGGAGCTGTATAAGAAAGGAGTTGCTTTTGCGCTTCTTCCTCTTCTTCTTTTGCAACAAGTTCTTCATAGGCGGCAGGATCATTTTCTCTTAAAAGTTCTTTGTAATATTCATCATATTTTGAAAAATCAAGAGGTGACTCTTCTTCAGGAGCCATAACAGAAATTGCCAAATTGCCTTTTGATTGAAGCTCAACTTTATATATATCTTCTGCATCATAGTTTTCATGTAGCTCGCCCACAGCACTTGCTCTGGCATAATTGAGCCTGATATATCCCAAGTCCCTTGCATTGGCAAAGCTTTCATCAACATTGTTAATGTCTGTAACAGATTTCTCCCATAATTTGGGATCACTTGCTGTGATAAAACTTGAAATTGTACTCATGGCATCCTCTCTTTATTCTTTATATTCAACATATTACACAATCTTGAACAATTCAACAGTTTTTCCTGCATTGGGCAAAAGTTTTTTCCCTAATGATATGAACTCAAGGTTTGTTTGGCCTTTGGCTTCATTTGCAATATTTGCAGTTGTTAAAATTTCATCATCATTAGTAAATTCTAATATATCTTTGATATACAAATCATTATTGTTATTTGTTTGTTTTTTAACCAAATTTATTTTTACATTAAATATAATATTAGAATCATGTAGTTGATAAATATATTCATTAATTTCATTTAAGACTTGTTTTGCAAAGGCAATTCCAACACTCAAATCAACAAAGCTAAAACTTATTTGATTATAAATTTGCACAAAAGGTTTGCCATCAAGCTTTCTTGCAAGCTTTCTTGCAATGTTTTCAATAGCTGCAACTTGTTTTTTTTCACCATTTGCCTTGCTGCTTGCATCAAAAAATTTAATGTTGTGATTTATTGTTATAATGTTGGGTACAAGTATTTTATTTCTTGTCTTAAAGCTAGCGCTCTCAAAGGCATCAGACTCTTTTGAGTTTATTGTTTGCCATTTTTTCATTCCATTAATCAAAAGATCTTGATCAACAGGATTTTTTAATATGCATCTATCCATTAAAAACGCCCCAAGCCCGGTCAAAAATAACGCTTGTTTTGTGTCTTTATATGCTCTTTTTGCTTGATAGAATTTTACCAAATCTTCATCTGGGCCATCCATTACCGCAATGGCTTCTGATAAAAGAATATTTAATTGTCCCACGTGTAGTTTTTTATAATGCGCATATTCTAAGATTGCGCCATAAATAATCAATTTGACCCCAAGTTTATTAAAGCTGTTCAAGTCATCAACACTTAAAGCCCCAAGTATTTGCGCCATAAAGTTTATAACCATTCTTTTATCCGCAGCATTGGCATCTGGAGCGATTGGGGTTTTATAGTCAGCAAAGTCTTCATTTAAGTTATACCTATCAACAATACTTTTTGCCTTATACAAAAACATCTCATCACTAACAAAATGCTTGTTAAAGTGAGACACACTCAAATCTTGCCAAGGTACTTTTTTTAACATAAGCGGAAAAGCAATTAATATAAATAAAATAAACAATGCCACAAAATAAACAGAACGAACAGATTGTGCAGGCAGCATAATCTCAAACAAAGGCAGCGCTAGTGTGCCCAAAAAGTTGACAACAACAGCACTCATTGCAATAATCATCAATAATATAAAAACAGCCTGAGTTGCTTTTGGCACATTTATTTTTTCTTTTATTAGTTTTCCTTGTTTGTAATCAGCAATGTGCTTGTTTGAATAAAAATAAGGTTTTTTGGCATTTTTCAACCCCTTAACATACTCAACAGTTTCTGCATATGAGCTATCAGAGCTATCAAACACTTCTTTAATAACTTTTACAGCAAATTTTTCTTTTTCTTTGTCTTTTGCCAAATTAAACGCTTTTGAGCGCTCTTCTTGTGCATATCTTTGAAGAAGCTTCCATCCGTCGCCTCCGTCAACATATACTTCAAAATGTGATATCTTAGTCATTCTTCTCACCTAGTTATTCACAATATAGAATATAGCATTTTGGTTAATAAATGGTGAATTATAAACTTTTTTTACTTTTTATTAATTTTTTCTATTGATTCCCAAGAAATCCCATGATATACCATTGTTATGTTAAAAACGTTTTTATTTATAGATACAATCACCAACAAGGTTGATGCAAAGGGCAGGGTCTCGTTGCCTTCTGAATATAGGGAGATTGTAAAAAACCAAGAAAGCTCTATTGTCTTATATAGGAGTTTGAGTTCCCCATGTATTGAGGGCTGCCTAGAATCGTTATTAGAAAAACTTGCAAACGATATTGAAACTTCAACAGATTTCTTCTCTCAAACTCAAGATGATTTGACCAACTTGATATTTGGTGATGCCAAAAAGTTTGACTTTGACTCAACAGGTAGAATCCTCCTTTCAGAAAAGCTCATAACTCACGCTCATATAAAAGATGAAGCCGTTTTTGTTGGCAAAGGCAAAAAGTTTCAGATATGGAGCAAAGAAAATTGGCAAAAAGAAGATGCCAGAATAAGAGAAAACGTTGCAAAAAAACGCCCATCATTAACAGGGGGCAATGCATGAAACATTATCCTGTAATGCTCAATGAGGTTTTAGATGCCTTAGATATTCAAGATGGCAACACATATGTTGACGCAACTTTTGGCAATGGTGGTTATACTCAAGCCATATTAAACAAAGCAAACTGCACCGTAATTGCCTTAGACAGAGATCCAAGCGTTTTGCCAAGAGTTGGTGAGTTGCAAGAGCAATACAAAGATAGGTTTATATTCAGACAAGGTCAATTCGGCCACATAAAAGAATTAATTAATGAACGTGTTGATGGTGTGGTTTTTGACATTGGAGTTTCTTCAATGCAATTGGATCAAGGTGAAAGAGGCTTTTCTTTTAGCAAAGAAGCTCCTCTTGATATGAGAATGTCAAAGTCAGGGCAAAGTGCATATGATGTTGTCAATCAAATGCCAACCAAAGAACTTGCAGATATTATATATAAATATGGGGAGGAAAAAAAATCTCGCCAAATCGCACAGGCCATTGATAACTATCGCAAAGACAAAAAGATTGAAACCACAACAGAGCTTGCAGAAATAATCTATAAAGTAATATTCAAAAAATTTGGGCAAATTGACCCCGCAACAAGAACTTTTCAAGCTATCAGAATCTTTGTAAATAATGAACTAGAAGAACTAGAAAACGGATTAAGCGGTGGCCTAGAAGTCTTAAAAGAAAATGGCAAACTTGTTGTTGTTAGCTTTCACTCCCTAGAAGACAGAATTGTTAAAAACTTTTTCAACCAACACTCTGGCAAAAACCAAAGCGTTTCAAGATATATGCCAATAAGTGTTGATGATAGTTTTTATCCTTTAACAAAAGTATCAAAAGCCATTGCCCCAAGCTCAGCTGAAATTGCCGAAAACTCACGTTCTCGCTCGGCAAAATTAAGGCACGCAACCAAAAAAGGAGACCCAAAATGAGATCTATAAAAACAGCAACAATGCTTGCATGGTTCACATTTGTTTGCGTATTAGGTGTTGCAATGTTTGTTATGAAATATAACGTGCAAGGCTTAGAAGAAGAGCTTATAAGCATAAACAGAGAAATATCAAAAGACATAAGATCAATCCACGTCTTAAAAGCAGAATGGGCTCACTTAAACTCTCCAGACAGATTGCGTGCACTTTCTCAAAAACACATAAATTTAAAAAGTTTAGAAGCTGAACAAATTATTAACTATTCTGTGTTATCAATATCTCCAGAAGATAGAAGTATCGATTCTTCTGCAAATAAACAATACAAAAGGTTAACGTCTCAAGAAAGATAGCACGTTGAAGTGGACACGCTCAAAAACAAAGCAAAAGTTTTATGATGCCGGCCAAGAAATTTCCAGATCAAAATCTGGTTTTTCAAAAGGCTATGGCATAACAAACAACTCTTTTAGCACCTGTCAAAATAGGTTGTTTTTTGTTATGGCTTTATTCTTGTGCGCTTTTGTCATCTTGTCATTTAGGGTTTTTTATATTTGCCTGTCAAACAAGTTTGATGTAAAAGATGTTGCTTTTGATGAAAAAAACATTGCCAATCTTCAGCAAAATCCAATTAAAAGAGCCGATATCTTAGATCGTAACGGTATTGTTCTGGCAACATCATTACCAACCGTAAACCTATATGCAAACCCCAAAAAAATAATAGACGCTCATGAGGCAGCTGCAGGTCTTGCAGGTGTTTTTCCTGATATGTTGTATGAAGACTTGCTAGAAAAAATAAGCAAAAAATCAAAATTTGTATATATAAAAAGAAACCTCTCTCCATCTCAACAATATGAAATAAACGCTCTTGGTTTTCCAGGGCTTGATTTTGAAGAAGTTGAAAAACGTGTTTATCCGCACCAATTTTTATTATCACACATATTGGGGGCAACAAACATAG
The DNA here is from genome assembly GCA_964371845.1 of uncultured Azospirillaceae bacterium. Taxonomy (GTDB): domain Bacteria; phylum Pseudomonadota; class Alphaproteobacteria; order RF32; family CAG-239; genus JAWXUC01. The sequence continues at coordinate 9,565 of CAYJOO010000001.1, forward strand.
ATAACAAAGGCACGCAAGGCCTTGAAAGATTTTTAGATAAAAGATTGCAAACCTCAGATATTCCATTAAAGCTTTCTATTGATGCCGGTGTTCAAGACACAGTCAGAAGAGAGCTCCTTCAAGGTATGGAGAAATTCAAAGCTCTTGGCGCAACCGCAATATTAATGGATGTAAAAAGCGGGGAGGTCATATCAATGGTGTCATTGCCAGATTTTGACCCCAATACCAATGATGGCAATATCAAAAACAGGTTTAATTTTGCTGCATCTGGCGTGTATGAGCCAGGGTCAGTTTTTAAGATATTCAACGCTGCAATGGGGCTTGAAAGTGGCAAGATAAAAGTATCAGATAGTTTTGATGCAACAAAACCAATCAGACTGAAATACAACACCATAAGAGATTATCGCCCAGAAAACAGATGGCTTTCATTAGCAGAGGTTTTGATTTATTCATCAAATATCGGCTCAGCACACATTTCATTAAAAGTTGGCAAAAACACTCAGCAAGATTTCTTAAAGAGTCTAGGATTTTTTAATAAAGTTGATGTTGAGACTTTTGAAAGTGCGCAGCCAATAGTCCCCAGAAGATGGGAAGAAGAGACCGTTGCCACACTTTCATATGGTTATGGCATGTCTGTAACACCTTTGCACTTAATAACAGCTTTTTCTGCAATCGTAAATGGTGGCACATACAGAAACCCAAGCTTTATCAAAAGAGAAGAAATCCCACAAGGCCAACGCGTTATATCAGAAGAAAGCTCAAAAAAGATGCTTGGAA
>CAYJOO010000001.1:10351-38540 GCA_964371845.1 uncultured Azospirillaceae bacterium
TCTAAAAAAATGAGAAAGCTTTTAAGACAAGTTGTTGTTGAAGGTAGTGGCAAAAGAGCAAACGTTGAGGGTTATGAGGTCGCTGGCAAAACAGGAACCGCAAACAAACTTGTTGACGGCAAATATATTAACAAAAAAGTGATTACAACGTTTTTGGCCACATTCCCAGCCTCAGATCCACAATATTCGTTACTTGTTGCTCTTGATGAGCCTCAGGCCTTAAAAGAAACGTGGGGGTTTGTTACATCAGGCTGGAATACTGTTCCAACCGCAAACAATATCATAAAAGCCGTTGCTCCTCAATTAAACGTTCAAGGCAATGATGAGCTATATGACAATAGTGCCAAAAGATTGTTAGATGTTAGTTATCAAAGATAACTCTTAATAGTTATCAGGCAAATCATTTTCCAATAATACAACTTTTCTCTTCTCTGTCTTAATTGCATATGCAACTGCCAATGCCTCTTTCAAGTCTTTTGCCACAAATAATTTTTCTTTATTGTATTTTGCTTTGATAATTCCATCATAGATTGCTTGAGTTTGCTTTTGCCCAACCAATATAATATAGTCACACGCTTTTGCTGCCTGCATGCCTAGTTCATGATTTGCATCATATTCCTTATCCCCCAACTCAATCATTCCTGGCGTTACAAGGATTTTATAATCATCAAACATTTTAAGGGTTTCAAGTGCTGCTTTTGCTCCAGCAGGGTTTGAGTTGAACGCGTCATCAATGATTGTCATATTTTCATATTTTTTTAGTTCCATTCTATGTGGCACGGGTTCAATTTTTTTAACATATGCTTTTAGTTTTTCAAGCTCAATCCCCATTTTATGGCAAACAGCAATGGCACCAACAATATTAACAACATTGTGCGCTCCAATCAAAGATGTCGAAAACTCAACGCCTTCAACCTCAAAAGTTGTGCCTTTTAACGATGTTTTTATTTTTTTTGCAACATAGTCATTGTTTTTATTAATGCCATATGTAACAACTTTTCTCTTTGGCATATTCTCTCTTATAATCTCATTGTCGCCATTAACAAAACCAATTCCGTTTTTAGGAAGTGATGATAGGAGCTCATACTTTGTTTTAATAATGTTTTTAATATTCTTAAAGCTCTCTAAGTGTTGTTCTCCAAGAGAGGTTATCACCCCATAACCAGGGTTTACAATATCGCAAATTTCTTTTATATCACCAACGTTTTTTGCTCCCATCTCGCAAACAAAAACTTCATCAGTCGCCCTCATTTTTTGTCGCACTGTCATCACCACTCCCATTGGTGTGTTATAGCTCTCTGGCGTTGCAATGGCGTTATAATGAGCCTTTAATAATGTGTTAAGATAAAACTTCACACTTGTTTTGCCATAAGAACCCGTAATGCCAACAACCTTTAAGTTGCTCATGCTTTTTAATATTTTTTTTGCATCATTTATATAATGTTTTTTAATTGCATTTTCTATAGGTTGATTAATTGTATTTGCAATCAATATCACAAACATTGATAAAACATATCCCACCCAGCAGCAAAGACAGAGCAATATTGCACTTGTTATCAAAAGCCTTTTAACTCTCGCTGTATAAACAAGGGACTTTTTTGCCTTTTTGATGGGTAATGGCAGCAAAAATAATATTGTTTTTCCAATGTTGTTTTTATACCATTTTAGTTGTACATTTGTCTTATAGCCATTGAGCTGAAACATATGAACAAATTTAATACTTGCAAATAAACCTAAAGCCAAAAATAAAATTGTTATCATTACTTAATCTCCAAAAAAGATGAAATCACCTTATTAAACACAAACTGAGAATCCAAAAAGCTATAGTGCCCACCATCCAAAACCACAAGGCCAGAACCTTTTATCTCTTTTTCCATCAATTGCCCATCACTTAATGGGGTTGCTGTATCATTTTTGCCCCAAACCAATAGAGTTTCAGCACAAATATTTTTCAAAAGCGGGCTCAGATCTTCATTAACAGATTTTATAAGAGTTTGCTTCATTATCGGGCTGGCATTATTATAATCTTGAGACCCCATTTTATTGCGCAACTTTGCAACAACACTTTGAGGCAACAAATGCTTTAAGATCTTAAAAGTTGCCACTTTAACCTTATACTTTAACTTTCTTTTAGGTTTAATGCCAGCAGCATCAATTAAGATAATTTTAGATATTTCAAAATCATTTGTTCTATTTGCAAGTTTTATTATTATTCGCCCACCATAAGAATGCCCCATTAATATTATTTTTTTTGCCTTAAATTCTTTTATAAAACTTGTTGCAAAGTCAACATAATCATCAACACACCATGGCTCTTTTGGCTCATCGCTTAAGCCAAAACCTGGCAAATCTGCAGCTATAACACAATATTTTTTAGAAAGAAGATTAATGCAATTTTCAAACACATTAATATTAGATCCCCAGCCATGAAAAATAAAGACCAAATCACCTTTGCCTTTTTTAACATAGTTAATGTTCAAGTTGTTAATTATCATGTTTTCTTCCTTGCTATTAGAGATGATTTTATTATTATGAGATTAATATATGATTAAAAAGGATTTGTAAAATGAAAATTAAAGTGGCTGTTTTATTTGGTGGCAAAAGTGTTGAGCATGAGGTCTCTATTATCTCTGCGCTTCAGGCAATAGAAAGTATAGATAAAAACAAATATGAGATCATTCCAATTTATATTACCAAAGATAATGATTTTTTCTATGGCAAAAACATTGGCAACATAGATTCATACAAAGACATCAAAAAATTAAAATTTTCATCAACACAAATCACTTTTGTTAATGCCAATGGCAAGCATTATATTGCAAAAGCTAACAAAGGCATATTTGGCAAAACTTTGCTAGAAGCATTTGACGTTGCTTTTCCAATCACACACGGAACAAATGTTGAAGATGGCGCCCTGCAAGGATATCTTAAGACATTGTCAATTCCATTTGTTGGCTGCGACGTATTATCTTCAGCTGTTGGTATGGATAAATTTGTAATGAAGGTAATGTTAAAACATGGTGGCATTCCTGTTTTAGATGCCTTAAGGTTTATATCAACAGATTATGAAGATAGCAAAAAAGTAATAAAAGACATAGAAAAAACTTTTGGCTACCCTGTTATTGTAAAGCCAGTTAATCTTGGCTCATCAGTTGGCATTTCAAAAGCAAATGACAAAGATTCTTTAGAAGACGCTCTTGACCTTGCTTTTAAGTTTGCTGACACAGTGCTGGTTGAGCGCGCAGTTGCCAACTTAAGAGAGATAAATTGCTCAGTCCTTGGAGACAAATTTGATGCAACACCATCTGTTTTAGAAGAGCCCGTAATGAGCAAAGATATCTTAAGCTATAAAGACAAATACATGTCAGAAGGCGGCAAAAAAACAGGCGGTGGAATGGCAAGCTTGTCAAGAATAATCCCAGCAGAGGTCGACAAAAAGACCGAAGCAAAAATCAAAGAAATTGCTGTGCAATCATTCAAATATCTAGGCTGCTCAGGTGTTTGCAGAATTGACTTTTTAATAGACAATAAAAGCGGAGAAATTTTCTTTAATGAGATTAATACAATTCCTGGCTCATTGTCATTTTATTTGTGGGATAAAACAGGGCTTAGCTATAAAGAGTTATTAACAAAGCTCATAAACCTTGCCTTAAAAAGACAACGCGCTGAAGAAGACATTACATATTCTTTTGATACAAACATATTGGCAAACACAAGTTTCAAGGGCACAAAAGGAGCAAAAGGGTGCAAGGCTTAGATGTCTTAAAAAAACAATGTGAAGAATGCACAAATTGTCCGCTCCATAAATCCAGAAAAAACATAGTATTCTCAGGAGGCCGTCCCAATAATGATATAATGCTTATTGGTGAGGCTCCTGGTGCCAATGAAGATGATCAGGGCCAGCCTTTTGTTGGTCGCTCTGGGCGTCTGTTAGACGCTCTCCTTGCTGAGGTTAATATTTATAGAGAAAAAAATTTATATATCTGCAACACAATCAAATGCCGCCCGCCACAAAACAGAAACCCAAACAAAGAAGAATTAAAAGCGTGCCGCCAATATCTTGATGCACAAATCAACATCTTAAAGCCAAGGGTGATTCTTTTATGCGGCAAGGTTGCCGTAGAGAGCATATTGGCAACAAAAGAGCCAATATCAAAAATAAGAGGGCAGTGGTTTGATGGCCCTCACGGTGCAAGTCTCATGCCTTTGTTTCATCCTGCTTATTTATTGCGCTCCCCCTCAGAGGAGGAGGGCAAGCCAAAATGGCTTATGAGGCAAGATTTACTAGCAGTTGCAAAAAAAATAACGTCTTCTTAAAGACGTTATTTTATATTTAATCAAGGCATTGTGTCCAATTGCCGCGCCACCTAATGCCACCACCTTTTGCACAAAAAGTACAAGTTGTTCCTGTCATTCTTTCACACGCAGTAACTTTGCCACTATACTTAAAATTTGACTTTGGCAAGCAAACTTTTGAATAGTTTGGGTTTTCTGGACAGTTGTCTGTTCCAACAAAGTCTTGCTCACAAATGCTATAGCCTTGTGCTATACAGTACTTTGAGGTCTCAGATATGGCAGATTTTACTTTTGTTGAACCAAAGTTGCCGCCATCATCCAAAAACGAATTTGAGTGCACATTTGTTGACATAGAGACAATGATAGCTCCCGCAGATGCAAAAGCAGCGATTCCCAATAAAAGTCTTCTCATGTTTTTTCTCCTTTATAAGGCAGATTATAAGTTGATTGCAACAACCTTATGAATAGAGCTAAGGTTTGAGTTGTCAATTTCAATTCTTTCATCAGGGTTTTGGCATTTTCCATATAGTTTGCCATTTTCTTCTTCTCTGATGCATATAACTTGTGCTTCATCTGGCTTAACAAAATATACAGCCAAATCGCCAGCACCAATCATTTCCATAGGGTTTACAAACAAAACAGAACGTGTCGGCAAGATTGAGCCCAAGCGACGTGTGCAAAGATTCAGTGCATATGCTTCTTTTTTGTTATAAAGTTGTGAAGGCCTATGAACACGACGTGTTTCATTTTCAAAGTCAACCATGATGTTTCCGTCAGGGCCCGCAGTTCCATATACAGGCATTTTCAAGCCGTCGGCATGCGCTTCACCAAATGCAGAAACCGCACCTCTAGGTGTTGATAAAAGTTTGTACTTTGCATCATTTTTTTGCAAGATATCTTCAAGTGAGCCGCTTGTTTCTAGCTCTTTAATTCTTGTTTTTAGTTCATCAATTGGCATGGTCAATGCTTTTGCCATGTTTTTATATTCTTTGTCAGAAACTTCGCGTTGTCCCATTTCAATTCTATGATAAACAGACAATGTCATATCAGAGCTTTCTGCCACTTCAATAAGTGTCAGGCCTTTTTCAAGCCTAATTTGGCGCAGACCCGCGCCCAATGTCTTAAGCCCTGCTTTTTCATTTACTTTTGATCTTCTTTCTTGCTCACGTCTCCACGCTTGCACAATTTCAGAGTCAGAGTTTTGCTCGTTAATAAATAAGTCTTGTAGAGGGCAGTCCAAAAATTCTGCGATTCTAACAAGTTGATCTTGGTCAACTCTGCGATACCCTTTTTCAATTTTAGATATTGCAGATAAAGAAAGACTAAGATGGTCTGCAATTTCTTGCATAGACTTTCCACGCAGGCGTCTATACATTCTAATTTGATTAGGGAAAATAATTTCTTCCATATTAAAAGATCCTTTTTTGTTGATATTGTCGTAATCATATATTGAGTATAGAAAAAATCAAGACAAAACTTTTGTATTTTTGCAAAATTTGTGCACAATTAAACATTTTTTGCAAATATATAAAAAAAGGTGTTGACAAGAAGCAAAAAATATAAGAAAAGGTTTTTGTTGCTCTTATGGAAGGGTGGCAGAGCGGTCAATTGCAACGGACTGTAAATCCGTCGACTTAGTCTACGAAGGTTCGAATCCTTCCCCTTCCACCATCAACTACTTTGGATTGCGGGTGTAGCTCAATGGTAGAGCAGAAGCCTTCCAAGCTTATGACGAGGGTTCGATTCCCTTCACCCGCTCCATCAAAACACAAGCCCCCTATTTGGGGGCTTTTGTTTTGCCGGAAATTTGCAAGAGGCAAAAAAAGACGCCCTAGTAAAGGCGTCTTAACATGGCTTACTTTTTAGATAGTTCTTCATAAATATCATTTGGCTCAAGCTTATACATTGCCCCTGTGCTGGGGTCTACGATAAACCAACCAATTAGCCCGCCAAAGCCCAAGTTGCCAAATATATACCAGTTATTAACTTTGCTATCAATAACCAAAGATTTTGAGCTATAGCCTTTTTTGTTGATATAAACAGAATACGTTTCTCCACCAAAATAAGAGCCATCAGATTTTGACAGCGTTATTGTGGTTGGAGTTTTGCCTTTATGTATTGTTCTGCCTTTGGCGTTTTTTATAACAACTTCTGCATTATCCGGCTCAGTTGAGATTGTAACAGTTTGGTTGCTTTTTGAAACAATACTGGCACAACCACCAAGCATTGGCGGTATAATGCCAAGCATTATAAATATTATTAGTCTTTTCATTTTATAACTTCCTTTTTAAGTAAAAAAATAATCGCCTTGATGAGAGGCGACTGGAAGTTCAGAACTATTTATACGAATAGTGCGGCATATTGACCGCAAGGTTTATTTTGCCACCCTCCAGTCATATTGACAAGAAAGTATGCAAATTTAACGTCTTGGCAAGACGCGTATAAAGAGGTTCTGACACCTCAAGCGGATAATCAATCCGCCTAATAAGCAAAATAATTTAGATTTTGTAATTATGCAAGTTATTTTTATTTTATAGTTATAAAAAAAAGACGCCATAAGGCGTCTTTTCGGTGCATGCATTTAATTAGATTTCTCCAATATACATACCCATAGTTTTTGCCGCTTTAACATGGCTAGACTCCAAGTCAACAGACGTTGTTGATTTGCAAAGATATTTTGACTCTGCATCATTTGCACATGTGCCACCAGTTAATACTTCTTTGAGGGTGAACTCAACAACTTTTCCGTCGCGCCATGCAACCATTTTGTCTGTTTGTCCTTCATTCAAAAGCTCAACTGCTCTTGCACCAAACATTGCGCCAAGGGCTTTGTCAAAAGTTGTTGGTTTGCCAGCTCTTTGAATGTGTCCCAAAACATTTACTCTTGTTTGGAATAAGTTTGTTCTTTTGTTGATTTCGTCATTGATATACTCGCCAATGCCGCCATTTATTGCCACGCCAATTGCGTTTACTTTGTTTGTTATTCTTTGGCCGTCTTCTGTTCTAATACCTTCAGAAACAACAATCACAGTGTGGTTTTTGCCACTTGCCTTAACTTCTTCTAGTTTGTTGATAATGCCATCTATTGTGTATGGAATCTCTGGAATAAGGCAGATGTCAGCTTGTGCTGCCACAGCAGATTGAATAGCCAAGTGGCCAACATCTCTACCCATAACTTCTGCAACAATTGCTCTTTGATGAGAGCGCGCAGTATAGTTTAATGATTCAAGAGCGTCTGTTACAACTTGGCAAGCAGAGTTAAAGCCAACAGAAACTTCTGTTAATGGAGTGTCGTTATCCATAGTTTTTGGTATGCCAATCATTTTAATTCCGCTGTCTTGGCAATATTTGCCAACAATAGCCATAGAGCCATCGCCACCAACAACAACAATTGCTTCCAACCCAAGGGTTTTAACGCTTTCTCCAAAAATTCTTGCGCGTTCTACCAATTGTTCTGGTGTTGCTCCTTTGTTTAATGACCCAAGATAAGATCCTGCAACATCAACCCAAGGTGTGTTTGAAAAATTTTCAACAGTTAATATTTCATAGTCCAAAGGCAAAGATGTAAGGCCTTCTGTGCCATTTTTGATTCCATAGACTTCCCAACCAAGGTTTGCTGCAGAGCGCACAACAGAAGATATTGTTGCATTAAGAGCAGAGCAGTCGCCGCCAGATGTTAAGATTCCGATTTTTTTCATAAAAAACTCCTTGTATAATTTTCAAAATTGTGCTATACTTAATGCGAAATTAATAAAAAGGAAAGAAAAAAATGCATTTTTTCCTAAATTTTTTTAATAATAGAGGATTGTATTGATGAAAAATAAGGCAAATATTGATTTGTTAACAAAAAAATTATGCGAACTAAGGCTAGAAGAAAGGCATGTTTGCACAGATATTAAATCATTGGTTAACAAAAAAGCGACCATTGACTTTTTTGCCGCGCAAAAATTAACCTCACAAAGAAGAACTTTGCAAAAAGACATAAAAAGCGTTCAAGCAAAAATAATGCCAAATATCATAGCATAAGCAATTATGGCACAAAAATTGCATAAATCTTCTTAAGTTATTTAAGGAGATTTTTTTATGGCCATTTCATCTTTTATTGCCTCTGTTACTGGTATGGACGCTCAGTCACATGCAATGGGGCAGGTTTCTACCAATATTGCCAACATGACAACTGTGGGTTATAAACCAACAGAAACAATGTTTTATACCCTGCTTGGCTCAGAGCCATCGGTCAAAAGCAATAGCTTAACAATGGATAGCTCCGTTAGGGCTGATACAAACGGTGTGGGGTATTATGACAGAACAATGGTTGACTTGCAGGGTGATATCTCTCAAACCGGAAACAGTTTTGATGTTGCCATTAACGCTTCAAACGCGTTTTTTGTAGTTAATGATGATGCCGGTCAAGCATTTTATACCAGAGCAGGTGATTTCTCAACCAGAGTTGAAGATGGCAATACTTATCTTGTTTCAAGCTCCGGATTGCGTGTTCAGGGGTATCCATATTTGGGCGATGCTGGTTTTTCTGCCTCTTATGATGATATTGCCTTAAACTTTCAACAAGAGATGCCAGCCGTTGCAACAACAGAGTTTGATATTACTGCAAATGTTCCGGCAAGTGATGTGGAGAGCAGTTCATATGGCATGACTGTTTATGGTCCAAATAATGATGGGCAAACTGTTACAATGTTATTTACAAAAGCTGCAGACCAGCCAAACGCATGGGATGTTAGTTTTTCAACTGCAGAAGGTAGCGTTTCTACAGCACCGCAAAGAGTATATTTTGGTGATGATGGCACAGACCCCGTTCCTCAATTATTGGATTTGTCGATTGCATGGGATGAGTCCGCTGGTGGTGGCAGCAACTCAATTTCTGTTGATATCTCAACAATGACACAATTTGCAGGCTCATCTGGGATTGTAACGTCTTCTCAAGATGGAGCGCCATCTGGCACATTAACAGATGCATATATTGACGCAAACGGAATAATTCAAGCAGAATACTCAAACAAAAAGACAACCCCAATTGCTCAATTGGCAGTTGTTGGCTTTGCTGCTCCAAACTCACTTATTGCAGAATCTGGCACATTGTTTTCTGCAACACAGGCGGCAGGGGAGGTTTATAATATAAACACAGACGGGCTTGACTCGATTCTGCGCCCACAAGCCTTGGAGCAAGCTGCTGTTAATGTTGAAGAAGAGTTCTCAAAATTGGTTGTAGTGCAGCAAGCATATTCAATGAACACGCAAAGCTTTACTGTCAACAATGAGATGATACAAGAAGTCGTTGACTTAAAAAGCTAGTAGATGGTTCTTTTCAGATAACAAAAACCGCTCAAAAGAGCGGTTTTCCTTTTTTGCTTTGCGTTTATTTTATAAATGTGAGATACACATATTTTCCAAGAGGTGATGGCTTTTGAAAAGATAGCTCAAAAGCAACTCTTTGGTTTGCTTCAATAAACTCTTCATCTGCAAATCCTGTTTGCTTTTGCAAGGTGTATGCATCATCATTTAGCAACGATGCCTCAATCTCAGGGATTTTTATTTCTTTATTGTTGTTGTTTGCAATGTAGCCTTTTACTTTGATATAGTTAACACCGTCCAACTCATAGTCTTCTTTTATTACGTTGGCAAATTCAAGACCTTCTCCGCTTATTGTTGATGTGATGCCAATTGCTTCATACACAGGACCCAGAGCAGGGATTGTTCTTGTAATCTCAAATCGATAATAATTAAGGCTCAATAGCAATGCAATCACAACAAAAGAGATGTAATATATTCTGTTGGTTTTATCATTCCAGCCAATTGAATCTGCAAATGTAGGCGGGGTGCTTTCTTCTTTATCTGTTGTGTCTTTTATTTTTTTATCTAATCTTTCAAAGATTTTGTTTACTTCATTTTTTGTTTCGGCTTCTTTTTGCGCCTGAGAGTCAGCTTTTTTTTGTTCTGCTGCTTTTTCAATAATGATTTCATTATTGTCTTCATTTCTTTTATATGTAAAAATTTCTTTGCACTTTGCGCATCTCAATTTCTTTTTTTTGTTGCTGATTTTATCTTCATCAATATTATATTTTGTGTTGCAATGAATGCATTTAATTTCAGTCATGTTATTTTATCCATCTTATTGCAGCTGAGCATTCTGTTTGGCTAAGCCCTTTGCTTCTGCATCTATTTACTTCAATATTTGGTACTCTGTTCATTGTATAACATCCTTCTCCAAGCAGGCCATAATCAATATATGTTGCTTGGTTTGGAATAACGTTTTCAAAGCTGAGAGTCGTATTCATCTTTGGCCATTTAAGCCTTAAGTCTATTGAGTTGACGTTGTGTTTTAGGTTTGTAAGAATAGTAAAGCGCATTGTGCAAGATATGCTACTAGAAGCAAGCCTTAGCATCTTAAAATCTTTCATGCTCAAAAAGATTATATTTTGATTTTCATCCTCAGGTGGTATTTGCCCTTTTTTATATATTCTTTTTATTGTGGCGTTGCCTTTTTCTTGTTTTTTTTCTACTATTTTTGTTTCACTAGGGCTAATAAACTTTTTTATAAAAGATGCAGGATCTTTTGAGGCTTGGATATCTTTTTTTTCATCTTGTTTTTCTGTAGCAATATTTTGAGGCACTCCCATGTCTTCATCAAAAGTTTGGGCAAGCGCAGCTGTGCTTGCCCAAAATAATGCTGCAGACAATAAGAGAACTTTTTTCATATTAAAAAGACTCTATTGTTTGATTTAATCTGTTGATTTCTTCAACATTTTGATTATATTTTTCATTAATCTCAAGAAGCTCTTTTTTTATGATGCTTTCTTGTTTTAGTTTTTTTGCATCATAGTTTTCATCACTAAACTTTGTATAATATTCAGGATTCTCTGCATCTATATAAATAAAAGAATCTGAGCATTTTATAGCTGCTTCTGCATTTTTATCAGTTTCTGCAAATTGGCAACTTTCAACCACAAAATTTGCTTTATTAAGCAATAAAAAACATTTGTTACTCTCAACTTTTTGTTTGGTCATAATTTGTTTTTTTGCAGGAATATCACCCAATACAGCGCTTGCTGTTACAGTGTCTGAATCAAGGCTTTGGGTTCTAGATGATCCTTTTGTAAAAATGCTTTTAGATCTGCTGCTTGCTTTTTTTTCTGCTTCAATTGTTCTTGCAACAGTTGTATCGCTCCATGCCATAGAAAGTGCAACATTGTTAAGATCTGCGTTTGAGCGGTTATATACAGTGAGGTTATACTCACAGGCAACGGTTGTGTTTTCTTCATTTTTGATTGGTTTGATATCAGATACCTTAAACAGTACAGCATCTGGCATTTGAGCCATTGCATTGAATGCAAAAATTGAAAATAAAGCGATAAGTTTTTTCATCTATGTTTCCTTATAAAAAGCGTTATGATATATAAAATATAACAAAAATATTAAAAATAAATAAAAAAGATGCTTTTAATCACATTTTATTAAAAAATCCCAAAGCTTTGCTTTTTGAGAAGGGTTTGATAATAAATAAGGAATGGATAAACTAGGAATAACCGCCACCTCATCTCCAAGGTTTGTCTTATATGTTATTGCCTCTTCTCTGAGTTGGTTGATGGTCTTTAAGTTGCTTGCCAATATTCTTGAGACATCAAGCCCAAAAGAAAATATTTTTTTTGGCGCAACAAGGCTAATTTGTTTTTCTAAAAAAGGTTTGCAGATATCTGCTTCCAATTGTGTTGGTGCTCTGTTTCCTGGCGCTCTCCACGGCAAGAACGTTGCAAAAAAACAATCAGCTTCATCAATTTTCATGGCTTTTAAGAAGTTTTTAACAAACACACCACTTGCTCCACAAAGGATTTCTCCTCCTCTTTCATCATCATTATCAGGAGCGTCAATAATTATCATGTTTTGAGCCTTGGGATTGCCTTTGCCAATAATTGTATGATTTGAGTTTTGTTTTAATGGGCAGGCGTCAAATGACTTAATTTTTTCAAACAGTTCATTAATATCTTGCGTTTGCAAGGCAATTTTTTGTGCAAGCTCAATACCGTTGATGCCAACAGCCTTTGGTTTTTTTGAGATTGTGTTTTCAAGTTTTTTATCAGCCTCAAGCGCAAATGTGCATTCAGACACAATTTCACTTATTCCACTTAAAATATAAAACTCTAAAATTTCCTTTGCATTTTTCATAAAATCACTTTACAGTCTTTATAAAAATCTGGCAAGTTTAAAAAGGAAGATTCATGAAAAAAAATATACTGCTATTTGCAATCGGAGTATGCGTTGTTGCATTTTGCTCATGCCAAAGGTTGCACAAAGAAAAAACCTTGGTAGCAAGCGCTTCAAAACCGATGTACTCACAGTCCGGCTCATATCTTGCTGGGCGAGTTGCTCACATCAGAAAAGATTTTTCAAACGCGGCCAAATATTATGCAAAAACAGTTGAATTTGACGATAATAGTGAACTAATTTCTCAGCTATATATAATATACACCTCAAATGGAGATTTGCAAAATGCTGCAAAATATGCAAAAATGTTGCAAGACAAGGGTGCTGACAATAGCTTTTTGAGCACAATAGTTGCCGTTGATGAAGTTAAAGAAGGTGATTATAGTGCAGTTATAAAAAATTTATCAAACTCAGATGTTCCAATATATGCAAATTTTATCAACCCTCTTATTTTGGCGTGGGCACATGCCGGAGAAGGCAATTTAGAGCTTGCAATCAGCTCTCTATCTGCGCTTGAAAAAGAGCCCAGCTTTGTGCCTCTTTATTATTTTCAAGTTGCACTTGTTTATGACTTTTTTAATGAGACCAAAAAAGCAGATCAATATTTTCAAAAAATATCAAGCACATACAAAAAAGATATTTCATTCAGAGCAATTCAGTTAATGAGCAATTTTTATTTAAGAAACGGCCAAAAGCAAAAAGCCATATCACTTATCAGTGTTTATAAGAATGATGAGCTGTTTTCTCCAATGTTAAACAGGCTTTTGCAGAGCATAAAGTCACAATCATCAATGCCCAAGCCGATCATAGACACTCCATCAAAAGGGCTTGCAGAAAGTTTGTTTTCAATTGCTGCAACCATAAGGGCAGAGGGGCACAATGTTGATCTTGCACATCTATTTGCCTCAATGGCAATTTATTCAAACCCCAATTATGATCTGGCAAAATTATTGCTTGCAGACATTTTTGAAGAAAGACAGCTATATACTCAAGCAAATGATTTGTATCTGACAATTGACCAAAGCTCAGATGCCTATGATATTATAATGATGAAAAAAGCCAGAAACTATTCAATCTTAAAAGATTATACAAAAGCGCAAGCGGTATTGGAGCAATTGGCTGCATCAAACCCTGATAGTTCCGAGGTATACTTAAATCTGGGAGATGCCCTTAAAAGACAAGACAAATACAAAGAGGCAATCAAAGCCTATAATAAAGCTTTTGATAATATAGATAAAATATCACCACAACATTGGGTTTTGTATTATTCAATAGGCGTTGCATATGATAATGACAATCAGTGGCACAAAGCACAAGAGGCTTTTCTAAAAGCAATAGATTTGAGTAATGATCATTACTTGGTGCAAAATTATTTGGGCTATATTTGGATGAAAAAAGGCGTTAACACAGATAATGCATTTGCTTTGATTGTCGATGCATATAAACAGGCTCCAAATGATGGCAATATAGCCGATTCATTAGGTTATGCATTCTATAGACTTGGATTTTATAACAAAGCTATTATATATTTGGAAGAAGCCGTTTTATTAGAGCCAAACAATCCATTAATATTAGAGCACCTTGCTGATGCATATTATATGGGTGGCAGACAAATAGAAGCAGGTTTTCAGTGGCAGCAATCACTACTGTTAAAAGATAATGAAACAAAAGAGTATGACCCACAAGCTGTTGAAGAAAAAATAAAATCAGGCTTGGTGCATCAGCCTCTTTTAATAGAAGACAAAAACTTTGTTAATGATAAAATAAAAGAACTTGAGGAGGAATAATATGGAGTTTTACATTTTATGCGGACTAATTGTGGCATATTTTCTGACATATATTGCATTATCAAAGCGCATACACAAAAGAATTTGGACAACATCGTTTCTTGTATCATTTATCATTATGGGCATAAGTGTTGTTTTATTAAGAATTTCTCATCACAAAGGCATTAGCATTATTGGGCTGGATGAGTTTTATGTATTATATTTGGTATCAATGATAACTTTTTATTGGGTGTTATAAATATCTGGATGTATAAAGTTCCTCTTTATCATATCTTAAACAAAAAAGAAGATGATGCAGAAGAGTAAAAAAATCCCCTCAAATGGAGGGGATTAAATTTATTCAACAGTACTCATCTCATGGACTTCAAAAACTTTAATGCAACCTTCTGTTGCTTTTACATAGTCTTTTAAGTGTTGTGCGTTCATATGCTGTTGCCACAATTCTCTTGTCTCCCAGTTTTCATAAAACATAAAGAAGTTTGATTTTTCATTATCTTGATGCAGGTCATAATTAATGCATCCAGCTTCTTTTCTTGTAATAGGGATTAGTTTTAATAGTTCAGATTTTACAAAATCCGCTTTTTCAGGAGCTGCAACAATTTTTGCAACGATTGTTAATTTGGTCATTTTTTTATCCCTTCTTAATCTAAAAATCTTGAGATTTTTTCAATTGATTTTCTTGGTGTTGGAGCTGGTTTTTCATCAGGGTATCCATATGTAATAACTGCAGCAACACTTTCACCTTCAGGCAATCTTGCAATATCTGCCATCACATCACTATCCATAACGCCAAAAACACAAGTCCCAACGCCTTTTGCGTGTGCTGCCAAACATAGTTGATGACAAGCAATCCCTGCATCAAACATTTCCCATGTATGGGCTTCTTTTGTTGCATAATCTGTCTCATTTAATTTGCCAGATTTTCCTTTTACATAACTAAGCACAATCACTCCTGGAGTGTTTTGTAAAGTTTTGATGTTATAAGCAAAACCCTTAACACCTTCATCAGCAATTCTTTTAATACTTGCTTGGTCATCAATAACGGTATATCTTGCTATCTGAAAATTTGCCCAAGAAGGTGACCATTTTGTAATTTCTAAAATTTCTTCAACAAGTTTTCTATCAACTTTTTCTTGCTTATATTTTCTAACGCTACGTCTGTCTTGCAGTAGTTCAATGGCATTCATTGCTCTCTCCTATTTATTGTTATACAATTTAATATAGGTTTTAAATTTTAATAATACAAGACAATAAAAATTAAAAAGTATAAAAAAGTTGTTGACAATTGAGATAAAAGGAATTAAAAACCGATTTGTCTTTATGGCGGCTTAGCTCAGTTGGTTAGAGCACCGGAATCATAATCCGTAGGTCCCCAGTTCAAGTCTGGGAGCCGCTACCATTTATAAAACACCTGCATTTACAGGTGTTTTTTTTATAGATATTACTTTAATGGATAAAAATTATCTTTATATTAATTATTTATTTTATATAATATCAAAAAAAAAGGAGAAGATTATGAAGCTTTCATTAAAATGGGACTTAAAAGATTTATATAATACAATCAAAGACAAAAATATAGAAAAAGACTTAAATTCATATAAAAAAAACGTTTTAGCATTCGCCAAAAAATATAAAGGCAAAATTGCCAAACTAAACGCCAAAAGCTTTAATCAAGCAATCAAAGAATATGAGGAAATGACAGCTCTTGTTAACAAGCTTGGCGCTTTTGCATACTTAAACGTATCAACACAATATGGCAATAAAGAAGCATTAGCATTTATGCAAAACTTAGAAGAAAAATTTGCAGAATATGGAAAGCACGTTTTGTTCTTTTCTCTTGAAATAAATAGGCTTGATAGCAAAACTTTTATAAAGCTTTCAAAAGACAGTGCGTATAATTCTTTCTTAAATGAAATCAGACGTTATAAAGATTATGAACTATCAGAAGAGCTTGAAGAGTTGATGTTATTAAAATCAAGCCCAGCACATTCAACATGGGTAAGGCTTTATGATGAAACATGCGCAAAATTAAAATACACCGTTAATGGCAAGGAGTATTCAGATTCTCAAATATCAACATTGTTAATGGACAAAGACGCCAACCTTAGGGCAATTGCAGGCAAAGAAATTGGCCGTGTTTCAAAAGAAAACGCAGATTTATTCGCACTTATATATAACACCTTAATAAAAGACAAAAGTCTCAATGATCAAAAGCGCGGATACAAAAAACCATTCTCATCTGAAAATCTTAATAATAACGTAGACGACAAAGTTGTTGACAACCTTGCCAATACAGTCAAAGACAGATACAAAAACATCTCACACAGATATTATAAAATAAAAGCAAAACTAATGGGTGTCAAAAAGCTGGGATATTGGGACAGAAACGCTCCTTTGCCATTCGCCAAAGATAGCGATATGGATTATAAAGACGCTGTGCCAATGGTCTTGAATGCTTATGAAAAATTCTCTCCACAATTGCGCAAAATTGCAGAGCCATTTTTTAAGAACTCTTGGGTAGATGTTATGCCAAAAGATGGCAAAAGAAGCGGTGCATACGCAATGCCAATTACAACCGCACACCCATACTTATTTTTGAATTGGACAGGCAAAAGAAGAGATGCATTAACACTGGCTCATGAACTAGGGCATGGTTGTCATATGCTGCTTTCAGCCAAGCAAGGAGCTTTGCAAGATGACACGCCAATGGTCTTGGCAGAAGTCGCATCTGTTTTTGGAGAGATGTTAACTTTTCAATATTTATTAGAAACCACAACAGATAAAAAAGAAAAAATATGTTTGTTGGCAGGCAAAATAGAAGATATGATTAATACCGCAATCAGACAAATTTCATTCCACTTTTTTGAATCTCGCTGCCACGATGAGCGCAAAAAAGGAGAAATATCAAAAGAGACTTTTGCAAAAATCTGGACGGATGAGATGAAGGCTTCATTGGGACCAGCTGTTGATAATAATAAAGACACAGAGCACAATTGGGTGCAAATTTCTCATTTTTATCATAGAGCTTTTTATGTATATGCATATTCATTTGCAGACTGCTTGGTCAACTCATTATATATGGCATATCAAACAGGCAAAATAAAAGATTTTGAAGACAAATATTTGCATATGCTATCATTGGCGGGCACAAAATCTTATGATGAATTGGTAAAACCTTTTGGCTTAAACGCCAAGTCAAAAGATTTCTGGAAGTCCGGCTTGAGTTTGATAGAAAAATATATAGATGAACTGGAGGCCTTAATCTAATGGACATAATAAAACTAACAAACTATGTGCCAACACAAAAGGGCTTAAAATATGGCTCGCAAAAAAGCGCTTGCTTTGACTTGACCGCAGGTATCAAAGAGCCAATTTTGTTGTTGCCTTCTTGCAGAGCTGGTGTGCCAACAGGTATAAAGATGAGCCCCAAAGATGATTGCTGGCTTAGAATAAACTCAAGATCAGGGCTTGCTCTCAAACATGGAATCATTGCAATAGCTGGCATAATTGATAATGATTATAGAGGAGAGATAATTGTTGCTTTGCTCAACACAAATCCGCCCAAAGATGTAGTCTTTATTAATGACGATAAATTTGCTGAAATTAAAGAAAACATTATATATCTGAATAATACGGGCAAAAAGATTTCAATAAACTCAACAGACATTGCTTATGGTGAAACTTTGCAATTAAAAAACAAGATTATAGAAGTAAAAGAGTATGGATATATAATCAATTCAGGAGACAGAATTGCCCAAGCAGAGATATGCAAAACTTTGCAACAAGAAATCAACTTTGTTGAAGAGTTAGAAGAAACAAAAAGAGGAGATGGGGGCTTTGGCTCCACAGGGGAATAATTAAATGACATTTTTAAATAACACTTTTTTGGTACTAGGTTTGTCAAAAACAGGTATATCTGTAGCCAAGTATTTGGCTGGCAAAGGAGCGAAAGTTCTTGTAACAGAGGGCAGAGAAAAAAAATCACAAGATGAGCCCATTATAAAAGAATTGCAATCAATGGGAATAGAGGTTGAGACCGGTGGCCATTCGGACGTTTTTATAAACGCAGCAACATTTGCCATCACAAGCCCTGGCATTCCACCACATTCTCAGATAATCACCAAGCTCAAAAATAATGACATAGATGTTATATCTGAGCTTGAGTTGGCTTCAATGTTTTCAATAACTCCATTTATCATAATCACTGGTACCAACGGCAAAACCACAACAACCGCTTTGAGTGAATATATTTTCAAGACCACGTATAATGTAGAAGCTTGTGGCAATTATGGAACTCCTGTTTGTGACTTGATTGATAAAAACTTAGATGCATATATTTGTGAGGCTAGTTCATATCAATTGCAAATGAGCCCTAGCTTAACTCCAAGAATTGCAATTTTTACAAACTTTGCGCCAGATCACATAGATTGGCACCAAGGGGTTGATAATTATTTTAATGCCAAGGCAAGTGTTGTTGAAAGAGCTGATACAATTGTTTTGAATGGGCAAGATAAAAAGCTTGTAGAGTTTGCAAATGATTTGGGAATAGACTGCTTTTTCTTTGACAAGAACACTGGCAAAAATTGTTCTTATATCCAAGACTCATCAATTTATTATATGCAAGATGGCAGCGCAGAAAAAATTATTGATATAAAAGATTGCTCATTAATTGGGCATCATAATTATCAAAACATCATGTGTTCTATAATTGCTGCAAAATTAGAAGGAATTTCTACAGATAACATCATAAAATGTTTAAAGAGTTTCAAGGCTCCAGAGCATAGATTGGAGCTGTTTGCAGACAATGGCAAAACAAAGTTTTACAACGATTCTAAGGCCACCAATCCAGAGGCTGCAATTGTTGCAATAAAATCTTTTTTGCCAACTCAAAACAATGTATTAATTGCTGGTGGCACAGATAAAAAAACAAGCTTAGATGAGTTTTGCAGTTCTGTAGACGCGCACATTAAAACAGTTGTCCTAATTGGGGAGGGAGCTGCTCGATTCTCATCAGAGTTAAGCTCATCTGGTTTTGAAAATATTGTAATGGCAACAACACTTGAAGATGCCACAAAAAAAGCTCTTGCAACAAATCCTGATAATGTTTTGTTGTCGCCTGCATGCGCAAGCTTTGATATGTTTGATAGTTATGAGCACAGAGGTCAGGCTTTTAAGAAAGTTGTCTTAAATATTATAAAATAACAAAATGCACAAAACAAAAAGCGCCGATAAAAATCAGCGCTTTTAATTTTATAAAAATCTAAAATTAGCCTTGTCTAGCTTTTAATTTTGGGTTCTTTTTATTAATAACATAAACACGACCTTTTCTACGAACGATTTGGCAATCTTTATCGCGAACTTTTTTAGATCTCAAAGAGCTATAAACTTTCATTTTAATATTCCTTTTTTATTGACTTGGGCGCAAAGTATGATATTTTTTTACAAATGTCAACCACTTTTATGAGGTTTTTATGAAAAAAACAATTTTTGCACTTGCTATATTATTTACAACGCCCGCTTTTGCTGAGGTTTCATATCTTGAAGAGGCCAGACAACTAGGCGCCCTTTCTGGCATGGGCAAAGCGTGCCAAGCCAAAAAGTCTGAAACCTTTGATATGTTATCCCATGCCATCATCCTTTCAAAAGCAACAGATGCGCATTCAAGGGACTCGGCTCTAAGAGCATTCGTTGATGAAAAAGTCAAATTATATATGCAAACAAAGTCAAGCTGCTCAGCAGTCTTAAAAGTTTTTGACACTCAAGATATCTTTAAGATAAAGTTATATCAAGATGGCACCTTAATTATGCCCGATGGCACAAAAGTTGTGCCAACAATCCCATATGATGCCACAAAAATTTAAGCTTGCAATTTTGCAAAACACATATATACTCCGCCCCAAGGAGATTATATTATGGCAAGTTATCAATATATATATACAATGCAGGGCTTAACAAAAGTTTTCCCTGGTGGCAAAGAGCTTTTTAAGGGCATTACATTATCATTTTTCCCAGGTGCCAAAATCGGCGTTTTGGGTGTTAATGGTGCAGGTAAGTCAACATTATTAAAAATTATGGCAGGCGTTGACAAAGACTTCAACGGAGAGGCTTGGCCCGCAGAAGGCGTTAAGGTTGGTTATCTTGAGCAAGAGCCAAAGCTAGACCCAAACAAAACAGTTATCCAAAACATTATGGACGGCATGGGTGAGACCGTTGCCCTCTTAAAGCGTTTTGAAGAAGTTTCTATGATGTTTGCAGATCCAGATGCAGATATGGACGCCCTTATTAACGAGCAAGCTGAGTTGCAAGACAAAATAGATGCAGCCAACGGCTGGGATATTGAGCGCACAGTTGAGATTGCAATGGATGCATTGCGTTGCCCACCAAAAGATGCAGACGTAACAAAACTTTCAGGCGGAGAAAAACGCCGTGTTGCAATCGCAAGACTTTTGATGGAAAACAATGATATGCTATTGCTCGACGAGCCAACCAACCACTTGGATGCAGAATCTGTCGCATGGTTAGAAAGATACCTTAAAAACTATGCAGGAACAGTTGTAATGGTAACGCACGATCGTTACTTCTTAGACAACGTAACAGGTTGGATTTTAGAGCTAGATCGCGGTCAAGGCATTCCTTATGAGGGAAATTATACAAATTGGTTAGAGCAAAAACAAAAGCGCCTAGAGCAAGAATCAAGAGATGAATCTAGTCGTCAAAAAACAATTGCCAATGAGCTAGAATGGATTCAAAAAAATCCAAAAGGTCGTCAGGCAAAATCAAAAGCTCGTATTAATGCATATGAAGAACTATTAAACCAATCAACCGCAGATAAAATCACACACGCAAACATCAACATTCCAATGGGAGAGCGTTTGGGTGATTTGGTTATTGAGGCAAACAATTTGTCAAAAGGATATGGTGACAAACTCTTAATTGACAACTTATCTTTTAAAGTGCCAAAAGGCGCAATTGTTGGTATCATTGGGCCAAATGGTGCTGGTAAAACAACCTTGTTTAGAATGATTACAGGTCAAGAACAACCTGATTCAGGTGAGATTAGAATTGGTCAAACTGTTGATTTAGGATATGTTGATCAATCACGCGATGCATTAGATTCAAACAAAAACGTGTGGGAAGAAATCTCAGACGGTCTAGATATGATATATTTGGGCAAACAGCAAATGGCATCACGCGCATATGTTGGTCAGTTCAACTTCAAGGGTGGAGATCAACAAAAGAAAATTGGCCAATTGTCAGGTGGTGAAAGAAACAGAGTTCATTTGGCAAAAATGCTCAAAAAAGGCTGCAATGTCTTATTGCTCGATGAACCGACCAATGACTTGGATGTTGATACATTGCGTTCATTAGAAGAAGGCATCATGAACTATCCTGGCTGTGTGTTTGTAACATCGCATGACAGATGGTTCTTAGACCGTTTGGCAACGCACATCTTGGCTTATGAAGGAGACAGTCAAGTAGTGTGGTTTGAAGGCAACTTTGAAGAATATGAAAAAGACAAAGTGCGCCGCCTTGGGGCAGATTCAATCAATCCCCATAGAGTAAAATATAAACCATTGGCAAGATAATAAAAAAACGGGGCAAGTCGCTCCGTTTTTTTTGATTTGTTACAAAAATATGAAACTTGTCCTATTTGCCACGTAATATGTTGACATCTCAAGAGCTTGGGGATAGGCTGCAAAATATATACATCTATCTGGAGGGGTAATATGAAGAAAAGATTCTACATTTATATAGCATTGGCCGCACTTTGTGCACTTGCAATCAGTGCACAGGCTGCTGTAATATCATTGGGTGGGGACAGCTCAGGCACAGACGCCGCATCATCATTTTTAGAAAAAAATGAAGAAACCGGCGATCTGGTATCTGTTGGAGATATCAAAAAATATTCATCAGAATGCCCAAGTGACACAGTCTCTTCCTGCACAGCTCCTTTAGAATTGGCGGGTGTTGTCGATAATTATGAAGATTGTTTCCAAAGATGTGAATGCCCAGATGGATATGTTCAATTAGGTGCGGGACAAGTTGCCAAACCTGGTTCTACAGCTTGTAATGAGGGCAATATCCCAGGTGGTGGCGATGAATTTTTAGAAGATGATATCGTTTGCGATAGCGGTTATCAGCCAATAGCAGGTAGCAATGCGTGTGAAAAATGCCCAGTCGGCACATATAAAGACACGCAAGGCGATAGCGCTTGCTTGGCGTGCACAGGTTGCGGATATTCTGATGAAGCAGGTCTTTCGACATGCAAACAGTGCTCAGGTACAGTAGACTCAAATACTCAAGGACAAAATATTGGTTGCTCAGAAGTAGCATGCCCAGCAAACAGCTTAAGAGATCCAAACCCAAGTGGTAGTGGTATTTTTATTGCAAATTGTGACGCACATATGAGTGTTGACATTACTTATCCGTCTGGTGCAATTGGTTGTAACGTGGCTGATTGTTATTCATGCACCAAATGCGCAGAAGGATACATCTTAGATTTAGATAACTTAAACGATGACATTCAATGCGTAAAAGCCGATGGCTGCATATATGATTGTCAAAGCGGTTATAAAACCCAAACAATAGCAAATTGCAAAACAGACAAGTTGCAAACAGTTGATGGCACATATGCCTCATCATCATGTGCAGCAGCAAATACTAGCAATCCAGCAAAATGCTATAAATGTGATGAATGCGCATATGGATACTTCTTAAACTCAGCAGGAGATTGTCAAGAGCTTATCTGTCAAGAAGGCAGCTTGATAAAACCAACTTGCCCAACCGGCCAAATTGCATCAGAAGTTGCAAAAGCATCAGATGGGGTAACATCTTGTTATAGCAGCACTTGCACAAATGATCCAAACGCAACATGTTCAGTTATGTATCCAGGCTCAAGTCAGAGTGCTCCAACATGCTCAACAGGTATGATTGCTAACGTGGTTGGCACACTTCCAAGTGGTACAAAATGTTATGCTGCAACATGTATTTCTGATCCAAATGCAACGTGTGCTGTTATGTACCCTGGCTCAAGTGAGAGTGTTCCATCATGTTCTGCAGGATATATAATTGCGGGTTATGCAAAATCGAACCCATGTTACAAGTGTGGTTCAGGATGCTCATTTACTTGTCCTATGGATTACGGACTAGTCGATATCTCAAACTGTAAGTCGTTCTCTTATAAATCAGGTAATTATATTTCACCATGTATGGGGGGAACATCTAATGCACCATGTAAGAAATGTTTAGCTTGTAATGATGGCTATACCCTTGTTGGTGGAAGATGTGAAGGTAAGAGCTGTATTGGTATTGAAAGTTGTTTAACCACAGCTCCTTCCAATGCAACATTAAGTGGGTCAATCTGTGCGGATTGCGATGGCAACTTTGGTCAAACAGGTTATACATGTAATGAAGGTTACAAAGCATCAAACGGCGCTTGTATAGCAAAAACTTGTAGTGAACTTTATTCAGGTTCTAGCACAGCCTCAACTTGTGCAACAGGCAAGTATGGCAAAGAAGTTGGCAAAACAGCAAGCGGCAGCAAATGTTATACATGTACAAATTGTACTGCACAAACAGCTGGTCCTTCTGGGTTTCCAAATAAAACAAACCCTGGGTGTAATGCAACGTCAACAACTCAAGCTCAATATAAAGAGGTTGGCTGTGGCGGTGCTGACCAAACTTGGTGGTCAGATGCAAAATGTGCATCAAACGAGAGTTGTGTTGACAACGTTTGTAAAGTAAGTGTTACTTGCCCAACAGGCTATAGCACAAGTAGGCCATCATGTGCAGCTGGAACATATGAAACTAGTAAAGTAGAAAATGGGTTAACCTGCTACACTTGTTCAAAATGTTCTCTGACTTGCTCAAATTCATCATTTGCAGGAAGTTTGATGTCTTCATCAATATACAACTCAGGGTATAGTGACTGGTATAGGTGTGGAGCTCCTGATTATAATCGTTGCGAAAAGTACTATACATATCAACCAAATTATAGTAATACAAGCAAATGTGGTAATTACGCAGGAAGTGATTGGGTTTGTGCTTATTGTAGCTCTCCATGCCCTGATAATCCCTAACAATATAAGTTAACAAAAAAAAGAGCGGTTGCAATTGCAACCGCTCTTTAAGTCTATCGATAGATGGGCATGATTATTATTTGAGCATCTTTTGCTTCAAAAACACCTTCAAGTTCATAATTGAACCTGTACCACATTTCAAATAGGTGTCCATCTGCACCAAAATCATAGTGGTTCCATCCAATTCTATATAAAGAATTGATGGTCAACTTATGTGGAGCCGGGATAATCACATCCTCACCAGCAAAAGAGACGATTGCCTCCTCATCCTTTACCCATGTGTGAATGAAGATATCTCCAGTTACCCACTCTTCTACTGCAAATCCCTCTTCATTAAATTGTGAGGGGGCATCTGTTGTAGTTACAGTCGTCATAAGCTGTAGTATTTCTTCAGCACTCTTCGGCAGAGCTTCCTCCATATATATGGAATCTCTAAAAGAGATATCCATCTCCTTTTCGATTAAACCGCCATTGAAAGACCCCTCGATTGTCACTTTGTACTTAGTACTTAGTACGGTGCCATTTCTGCCATCATCGCCCTTGAAAGACAAGAAACTGTCTTCAACAAACTCTATTGATGTTACATGAGGCTCAACCTCCGGAGTTGGAGTTGGAGTTGGTTCTGGAGTTGGCTTGTCACCACAGCCAACAATTGTCAATGCCATACCTAGTATCGCAATGACAAAGAAATTAATCTTTTTCATAACTATATTTTTTTATGGATTAATATTTTCAAATGAAATCTGTCACTGCTTTTTGAATAATATAAAATTTATAATTTTATGCGACAGAATAATATCTATTTGCCAGCAATATATCATAAATAAAATAAATACGCAATACTTTTTTGTCAAATTTGACAATTTTTTATTTAACTACCAATATTTGTGTAGTTAAAGCCTATGTCAAGTGCCGCTTTTTTGTTCAGCAAATTTCTACAATCAACAATATTTGGGCTTTTCATTAAAGACTTGGCGCTTTGCAGATCAACATCCCTAAACTCATCCCATTCTGTTAAGATTGCCAAGCAATCAGCATCTTTCATAGTTTCATAGGCATCACTTGCATAAGATATTGCATCTCCCAAAAGTTCTTTTGCAGTTTCTGTTGCTTTGGGGTCATACGCACAAATCTCCACATTGTGTTTTAATAACTCTTCAATAATCTCAATTGCAGGGCTTTCTCTGCAATCATCTGTGCCATTCTTGAATGCCAATCCTAATACTGCAATTCTTGGATTTTCAATATTCTTTACATTGTCTATAATTCTTTGTGCCATTTCTTTTTTGCGGTTTGCATTGCCTTGTATTGCAGCTTCAATTAGTTTTAATGGTGCGTTGTTTTGTTTGCCCATATGCGCCATTGCCATTGTGTCTTTGGGAAAACAACTGCCGCCATAGCCAGGGCCCGCATTCAAAAACTTGTTGCCGATTCTTTTATCAAGCCCCATACCTTTTGCCACTTCATTAACATCTGCTCCTGCTTTCTCACAAAAATTTGCCATTTCATTAATGTAATGAATTTTTATTGCCAAAAAGGCGTTTGATGCATATTTTATTGTTTCAGAAGATCTGCGAGATGTGTATAATATCTCTGCTTTGTTTGCAAAAGGTTCATATAGCTTTGCTATCACTTTTTTTGCATTGTCGCTGTTTGCCCCAACTACTATCCTGTCAGGATTAAAAAAGTCTGCAACTGCAAAGCCTTCTCTTAAAAACTCGGGCAAGGATATAACATCAAATTTTGCATTGGGGTTAGATTTTGCAATAAGGCTTTCAATCTCATCACCGGTCCCAACAGGCACGGTTGATTTGGTTGCAATCACTGCATAGTCCTCAAGATGCTCTGCCAGTTGAGCTGCTGCTGCATGAATATATTTCATGTCGGCTTCTTTTGTAACAGGATGAGGAGGGGTGCCAACTGCAATCATAATAATGTCTGCACCTTTAATGCCTTCTTTCATCGATGTCGTAAAACTAAGCCTTTTTTCTTTTAGGTTTTTTATTAAAAGTTCATCAAGGCCATCTTCAAATATTGTAGATTTGCCAAGGCAAAGTTTTTCAACTTTTTGCACGTTTGTATCAATGCACACAACTTCATTGCCCAATTCTGCAAACCCAACACCTGTTGGGAGCCCAACATAACCTGTGCCAATAATTGCCAACTTCATAATAAATCTCCTTATAAAACGTTGGATTATAGATATATAGATTTTTCAATAAAAGCAATAAAAAAAAACTTTATTGCAAATATTGTTGACAACAAAGATGATGTTTTATATAACCCTTTATATGGATAACTATAATATAATGTTTGCAAAAGCGCCAGAATTTATGCTAGGCGTGGTTAAGGAAGCTGACTTGCCGGTCTCAGATGTTTCAGAGATTGCATTTGCTGGTCGCTCAAACGTGGGCAAATCAAGTTTGATAAATGCACTGTTTAATAATAAAAGTGTTGCCAAAACATCAAATACTCCTGGTCGCACCAAAGAGCTCAATTTTTTTAATATTGCAGATGCCATATATATGGTTGATCTTCCAGGGTACGGATACGCCAAAGCTACAAAGACAGATGTTGAAAAATGGCAAAAGCTTATTCTCCAATACTTAAAAGGGCGTGTTCCCTTAAAAAGAGTTTTCTTATTAATTGATAGTCGTCATGGCATTAAAGAAAACGATGTTGAAATCATGAAGATTTTAGACACTGCTGCCGTTACATATCAGATAATATTAACCAAAATAGATAAAATAAACAGAGCTGAACAAGATGTTGTTTTAAGAAAAACAACAGAAGAGATAAAAAAACATGCCGCCGCATATCCTGTTGTTTTGTTAACCAGCTCAGAAAAAAGATATGGCATTGATGATGTCAGAAAAGAAATCTTTGGTCTTATATAATTTTGTCTTTTTCTCTTGACTCTATTCATTCAATCATATAAAAGCCACTCAGAAATCGCACCAATGCGATTCTATTTGATGTAATATAATTTGTGGGAGGCTAGCCATAGTCAGACCACAAAACCAACAAAAAAGGGTATAAAAATGGCTAAAGCTGGTAAAAAAATACTAGGATTCATCAAGCTTCAAATCCCTGCTGGTAAAGCAAATCCATCACCTCCGGTGGGTCCTGCTTTGGGGCAAAAAGGTTTGAATATTATGGACTTTTGTAAACAATTTAATGCAGAAACTCAAAAAATGGAGCCAGGTGTTCCTGTTCCTGTGGTTATTACTGCGTTTGAAGACAAATCATTTACATTTATAACAAAACTTCCTCCAGTTTCTTACTTTATTAAGAAAGCAGCTGGTGTTACTTCTGGTTCAAAAGAGCCAAACAAGAACAAAGTTGGCAAAATTACAATTGCTCAGGTTAAAGAAATTGCTGAAACAAAAATGCCAGATTTAAACTGTTCAACAGTTGAATCTGCTATGAATATGGTTAAAGGCCAAGCTGTTTCTATGGGCATTACGGTAGAGGAATAAGAACATGGCAGGAAAAAGAATTGTAAATGCATATAAAGGTCTAGATAAAGACAAATTATATACATTAAAAGAAGCTGTTGATATTGTAAAAGCAAATGCAACAGCAAAATTTGATGAAACAATTGACATCGCTCTTAACTTGGGTGTTGACCCAAAACACGCTGATCAAAACATCAGAGGTGTTTGCCCACTTCCTCACGGAAACGGCAAAACAATAAGAGTTGCTGTTTTGGCAAATGAAGAAAAACAAGCAGAAGCAAAAGCTGCAGGGGCTGACGTTGTTGGTGCTGATAACTTACTCGATTCTATTCTTTCTGGCAAAATTGATTTT
>CAYJOO010000002.1:0-29198 GCA_964371845.1 uncultured Azospirillaceae bacterium
AATCATACCTGCTTTTGATGCTGCATAGTTTGCTTGACCTGCGTTTCCTGTAACACCTACAACTGAGGCAATACCGATAATTCTGCCCCAACGACGCTTCATCATGCCACGGATTGCTGCACGAGCAATCTTAAAGCCTGCTGTTAAGTTAACGTCTAAAACTAGTTGGAAGTCATCATCTGACATTCTCATAAACAATCCATCACGAGTTAAGCCTGCATTGTTAACCAAAATGTCAACACCACCTAATTCATCTTCAACAGTTTTGATCATTGCATCAACTTCTTCAGATTTTGTTAAGTTTGCAGTAATTACGTGTACTCTATCACCTAATTCTGCTGCCAATGCATCCATTGGTTCTTTGCGCATATCTGTTAAGATTACAGTTGCACCTTGAGCGTGCATTGTTCTTGCAATTTTGTCACCCAAACCACCAGCAGCACCAGTGATAAGAGCTTTTTTTCCGTCTAGTCTAAACATTATTTTATTTCCTTTATAAATTGTTCAATCTCTGAGGGCGTCCCCACAGAAAGTGTTGTTATTGTAGCATCACATTTTTTAACCAAGCCAGTAAGGACTTTGCCTGCGCCAAGCTCAATAATATTTGTAATGCCTTGTGATGCCATATAGGCAACACTATCTCTCCACTTTACAGAACCTGTAACCTGAAGAGTTAAATTGTTTATAATCTCATCTACATTATCAACTGCTGTTGCCAAAACGTTTTGAACAACTGGGATAATTGGTGAGTTTGAGTTGAATTCTTTTAATGCTGTGGCCATTTTTTCTTGAGCATTTGCCATCAATGGGCTATGAAAAGCTCCAGATACTGGCAATTTTATGGCTCTTTTGCAGCCAAATTCCGGCGCTAATGCAATGGCTTTGTCTATGCCAGCAATGCTGCCTGATATAACCACTTGCCCTGGGCAGTTGTCATTTGCAACAAAAACGCCTGCTTTATCAGCAAGCTCTCTTATTTTTTCTATGTCTAAGCCCAAGATTGCAGCCATTGCTCCTGCTTGTGCTGCTTGCATAGCCTCACCCCTAATTTTTAAGAGTTTTGCTGTGTCTGTTAATGAGAATACGCCAGATGCGCAACATGCAGAATATTCACCCAATGAGTGACCCGCCAAAAATTTTGCGTTTTTTGTAATATCATAGTTAAAGTCTTTTTTTAATACTTCAACAACAGCCATTGATGTTGCCATTAATGCTGGTTGAGTATTAACAGTTAAGTTAAGATCTTCAGCAGGACCTTCTGACATTAGTTTGAAAAGGTCAAATGATAAAGCTTCATTAACTTCATTAAATACTTCTTGTGCAGTTTTAAAGTTTTCTGCTAACTCTTTGCCCATGCCAACGAATTGAGAGCCTTGGCCTGGAAATACGAAACAATTATTTGTCATTATCTAAAATACTCCATATGAATCCAACAATAAATAACACCCAAAAACAATTCTGTAAAGCACAAAAGGCATAAATGTGGATTTTTTGAGCCACGACATGATGATATATATTGCAGCCAGGCCTCCTATGAATGAATATAGAACAGCTTCTATGCTATAGTGTATCATTGATGCGTCAATATCCCCTGCTCCAAAAAATATCAAGATTGTTGCACCAAATATTGCAGGAATTGCCAATAGCATTGAAAATTGTGTTGCTTCTCTTCTTTCCATTGCAAGAAATCTACATGCTGTGATGGTGATTCCCGATCTTGAAGTGCCAGGAATTAAGGCCAAACACTGAGCACAACCAATAAAAAATGCTTTGCGAAGATTAAGATGCTCAATTTTGTTAACCGTCATGCAAATTTTGTCTGCAAGCCCAAGTAAAACACCAAAGCCAATTAAGGTACAAGCGACAAGCTTTTGTGAGCGCAAAACATCTAAGCCAAATTTGTGCAAGAATAGACCCGCAATTACAATTGGGATAGTGCCAACTATTAGCATATAAAATACTTTTGCCCCATATAGCTTGAAGTTTGGTTTGAACTTTGCTTTTATGGTATCTTTTATTATTCTTATCACTGGTTTGTGAAAATATATTATAACGGCCAATATTGAACCAAAGTGAACGGCTGCATCAATTAAAATTCCGTAATCTTTGATATTAAATAATTGGGGAAACAATATTAAGTGCCCGCTTGAGCTGACGGGTAAAAACTCTGTTAAGCTTTGAACAATGCTTAAGGCTAAAATGTGGTAGTTTATTATCATTTCTAGGATCCTATATCTTTTTATAATAATGATGTTTATAATAAAAGGGTTTATATTTTGTTAATAAAAGCTTTTGTTTTATTATGTTGACCTAATTATGGGAATGTGATATTGTTTATTTATAAGGAATGCAAAATGTTAAAACCAGATATTGTAAACAGAGATATTAAAAATTTTGAAAAAGAATTTAATACACCTATTTTCTTTTATGATGAAATTCATAATAAAAACATTAATACCCCATTTGGATATGATTATCAAACTGTAATCAACAAAGTAAGTCAGGTACACGGCTATGATATGACACAAACGCTTGAATCAATGGGTGTGCTTGTGGATAAAAACAAGCTTAATGTTGGCTCATCTGTTGAAAGTGGTGGTGGTATTAATTTTGGTATTTGTATATTTTGTTTTGATCGAGCTAATTATACTACTGTATATCATGAAATGGCACATTCATTGCAAAACTCTTTGGTGGAAGATGAAAAACTTGATATGGTTTATAGATTTTATATGAAGGGTGTTAGTGGTGATGCGAAAACAAAGCTTGCAAAGAATATGGCCGATAAAGTAAAATATTCTTCTTATTTAAGAGAGGCACACTCAGAGGCATTTGCATATGCTGTGCCTATGTTATATGCAAAAAACAAATGGGAGATGTTTAAGGCTGTGATGATTGCCTATAATGCTGCTAATGAAAGAGGAATTGGTGCAATATCAACAAAAGACAAAGAATATCCAAGTTTGAAGTACTACTCAGCAAGAAGAGTAATAAAATCTGTTATTAAAAACATGTATGAGTTAAAGAAAAATAATAATGACAAACAGTTTTTTTCTGAAAATGGTGGTATTAATTTTAAGGCTTTTTCAAAACATATGGAGAAAATTGTTTATAAAAGTGCATATTCACCTAAAGTTTTTCAAGACTTGTTAGATTCTAAAGTTGCTTATGAACACAATAGCAAAGATAGAGGATATAGAGTTGATTCTATAAAATCTTTTTTGTCCATGCCTCTTGTGACACTAACAAGACTTCCGGTGCATATAAGAGAAGATAATAAGGAACAAGAACATAGAAGGCTTAAAAAGCACAAAACAAGAGAATATCTTAATAAAATGACCGATGAATATAATAGTCTCTTAAGTAATAAAAATGTTGATCCAGAATTGCAAGCTCTTGCAGCAACTGCTTATATAAACAAAGAACTATCTGGAGATGAAAAAAGCAAGGCTCCTTATTATAACATTGTTAATGTTATCAAATCAGATTCATTTCTTAATAGTGGGTGCAAAATTCCCAATGGATTTATAAGTTCTTCTTTGAAATTGCTTGAAAATCAAGGAGAGCATAAAAACAACGTTAGAAACTTTTATAGGATTTGCCAAAAAATTAATAAAATTGGTGAAGTTGTGAAAACAAACCCTTATTTTGAATATGTATATGGCCTAAAACCAGAAGTTGTTGAAAAATTGAAGCTCGAAAAAGAGAAATATCCGCATTTATCAGTGGTTAACAAAAAAATGAAAATCAACAAAAATAGAAATACATTGCCAGCGCTTATGATTGGACACTCTCTTGAAAAAATAAGAAGTTTTAATAAAAAACACAATTTGGATATTAGTAACAATATGGCAACGGCATTTTTGGATGGAAGCATTAATAATGATGATTATAAAAATGCTGTCATTAAAAAATATGCTCCAAAAACATTTTTGTGGTATAACAATAAAAAACGCAAAGAATTTATCACTCAATTTTGTGGTATAACAAATTTTTGTGAAACA
This sequence comes from uncultured Azospirillaceae bacterium, assembly GCA_964371845.1. Lineage (GTDB taxonomy): Bacteria > Pseudomonadota > Alphaproteobacteria > RF32 > CAG-239 > JAWXUC01. The sequence continues at coordinate 4,005 of CAYJOO010000002.1, forward strand.
TCTGATTTTACGGGATCTGCAGATCCAACATATTATACAACAAAAGAAAAAGTGGCTCAAGGCAAAGATATTGATGATCGCGGCACTATTGCCTATAACATATTAAATTATGGCTCTGTTAATGCGCCTGATCCTATAAAAAGAGATATTGGGTATATTATTTATGATAACCCAAATTATCAATCAAACAATACAAAGCAAAAAAACAATAGTTTTTCTGTTACAAAAGCAATAATTGATAAAAAAAATCTTTCTAGATAATCTTATTTTGAGACAGTGTCTATAATCATTTGATAAAAAGCTTTGTCTTCATCATATCTTGCGGCATCTCTTTTTTGTGCTGCGGTTTCTTTGGTGTACATATCAAATGATATTACTTTTTCTGATGATACTGCGCATCTGTTACGAGCACAATCGGCAACTCCACCTTTGATAAACCATTTTTCTAAAACATTATTTTTATTATCCAAAATTTCTACCAGCCCATTTGCCAAACCAATCATTATTGGGGCCCTGTTTGGCAGCAAGGTTATCATTCCGGATGTTGCAGGCAAGACAATCTTTTGTGCAGCAAGTGTTTTTGACTGCTTGTATGGTCTTGATATTCTAAATAATATCTCTTCTTGTTTTTTTAATTTTGCCATTATGATGCAGCCTCTAGGGTTTTTGCTTTTTCAACTGCTTCTTGAATTGAGCCAACCATATAAAAAGCTTGCTCAGGAATGTGATCATATTCACCTTCTACCAAGCCCTTAAAGCCTTTTATTGTGTCTTCAAGTTCTACAAATTTGCCCTTCATGCCAGTAAACTGTTCTGCAACGTGGAATGGTTGCGATAAAAATCTTTGGATTTTTCTGGCTCTGGCAACAGTGTTTTTATCTTCTTGAGAAAGCTCATCCATACCAAGAATTGCAATAATATCTTGCAAAGAGTTATATTTTTGCAAAATTTCTTGAACACGTCTTGCAACATAATAATGCTCTTCTCCAACAATTTTTGGATCCAATATTCTGGATGTTGAGTCTAATGGATCAACAGCTGGATAAATGCCAAGTTCTGCAATTTTTCTTGAAAGAACTGTTTGTGCGTCTAAGTGTGAGAACGTTGTGGCTGGCGCAGGATCTGTTAAGTCATCTGCGGGAACATATACTGCTTGAACTGATGTGATTGAACCATCTTTTGTTGAGGTAATGCGCTCTTGCATTGCGCCCATATCTGTGCCCAATGTTGGTTGATAGCCAACGGCAGATGGAATACGCCCAAGCAACGCAGAAACCTCTGATCCTGCTTGAGTAAAACGGAATATATTATCAACAAAGAACAAAACATCTTGGTGTTCTTCATCTCTAAAATATTCTGCTTGTGATAATCCTGTTAATGCAACACGAGCTCTGGCTCCTGGGGTTTCATTCATTTGTCCATATACCAAAATTGTTTTTGAGTCTTTGCCTTTGGTGTCTATTACGCCTGATTCTATCATTTCATGATACAAATCGTTTCCTTCACGTGTTCTTTCTCCAACACCGGCAAAAACTGATAAACCGCCGTGACCTTTTACCATGTTGTTAATCAACTCCATAATCAAAACTGTTTTGCCAACCCCTGCTCCACCAAATAAGCCAATTTTGCCACCTTTTAAGTATGGCTCTAATAAGTCAATAACTTTAATACCTGTGGTTAAAACTTCTGTTTTTGTTGATTGATCAACAAATTTTGGTGCATCTTTATGGATTGATGAATAGTGAGTTGCTTTGATATCGCCTCTGTCATCTACTGGTTGACCAATAACATTTATAATTCTGCCCAGTAATTCTTTGCCTACGGGTACTGTGATTGGTTTGCCAGTGTTTGTTACAGCAACACCTCTTTTTAAGCCGTCTGTGGTGTCCATTGCAATGGTTCTTACAACATTTTCTCCAACGTGTTGCACAACTTCTAATACCAATGTGTTGCCTTGATTTTCAACCTCTAAGGCTGTTAAGATATTTGGCATATCTTTAATATTGTCAAACTTTACATCAACTACAGCGCCCATAATTTGAGAAACGTAACCAGTTGCAACATTTTTTTTATTGATTGGCTTTGCAACTTTTTTCTTGGCTACAACGGCTTTTGTTGCAACTTTTTTTGTTGTTGCTTTTTTTGCGGTTTCTTTTTTTGCTACTGCTTTTGCCATTTTGTTTTGTCTCCTATATTATAGTGCTTCAGCACCTGAAATAACTTCTATTAATTCTGTTGTGATTGCGTTTTGGCGCATTCTGTTATATTTTAATGTCAAGTTCGATAACATATCTTTTGCATTATCTGTTGCGCTGTCCATTGATATCATTCTGGCACCATGTTCACTTGCTTGTGAGTTTGCAATAACTTGAAACATTGTTGCTCTTAATAATAATGGCAACATATGCTCTAATAATTGCATTTTGTTTGGTTCATATTCATAAAAAGCACCACGAACTATGGTTGTTGGCTCATGCTCTCTATTGTATGGCAGGGTTTCTATACTAAATGGCAAGACTTGATAGCAATATACATCTCTTGACATTGCAGATATAAATCTTGTGCCAATAATTTCACAAATGTCTATTTCTTTTGCATTATACATATGTGTTATTCTTTCTGCCAAGTCAACACCTTCATAATATTTTACACCTTTTTGTGCAATGTTTTCTATGGTGTCTATTATAAGATCTGGATATGATCTTTTGATTATATCTTTGGCTTTTTTGCCAACACAAATTATTTTAACCTCAGCTTGATTGGCTTGAAGCTCTTCTATTCTTGCGATTGTTTTTTTGGCAATGTTTGAGTTAAAGCCACCACAAAGACCTCTGTCTGATGAGATAACCATCAGCAAATATTTGTTTGCATTTTTTCTAAGTGTCATAGTTTGTGGATAGATATATGATAATCCGCTTTGTTCATCATCTTTTATCTGTGTTAAGAGCCTGAATGCTGAGGCTGCAAGATTGTGATTATAAAACTCAGACTTTTCTAGCAATCCTTCTGCTTTGCGCAAGCGAGAAGCCGCAACCAACTTCATGGCAGAAGTGATTTTGTGCGTTGATTTAACGCTTTCTATTCTGGTTCTAAGTTCTTTAAAACCTGCCATGTTATGCAGCCTTTTCTATGTTTGTAAATTCTTTGATAAAATCATCATAAAAAGCTATCATTTGTGATTTTATCTCATCAGAGATTTTTTCTTCTTTTTTGATAGTTTCTAGAATTTTTTTGTTTTTTTGCTTTACTTTTAGCAATGCTTTTTCTTCAAACTCGGCAATTTGAGATATTTCTATTTTATCAAGATATCCATTTACGCCTGCAAAAATAATAAATACTTCTTCTTCCATTGGCATTGGATTGTATTGAGGTTGTTTTAAGACCTCTGTTAATCTGGCGCCTCTTGCAAGGAGTGCTTGCGTTGATGCATCTAAGTCTGATGCAAATTGTGAAAACGCAGCCATTTCTCTATATTGCGCAAGCTCTAGTTTGATTGAGCCTGCAACTTGTTTCATGGCTTTGGTTTGGGCTGCTGAACCCACACGAGAAACAGATATACCAACATTAACGGCAGGTCTTATACCTTGATAAAACAAATTTGTTTCTAAGAATATTTGTCCGTCTGTAATTGAGATTACGTTTGTTGGGATATATGCTGAAACGTCTCCGGCTTGTGTCTCTACAATTGGCAGCGCTGTTAATGAGCCCCCGCCCAATTCATCATTTAGTTTTGCGGCTCTTTCCAATAGTCTTGAGTGAAGATAAAAAACGTCTCCAGGATATGCCTCACGACCAGGTGGGCGGCGCAATAACAATGACATTTGACGATATGCAGTTGCTTGTTTTGAAAGATCATCATAAAAAATAACTGCATTCATACCATTATTCATAAAATATTCACCCATTGCACAACCTGAGTATGGTGCCAAAAACTGCATTGGTGCAGGGTCTGATGCAGTTGCTGCAACAACAATTGTATAATCCATTGCACCTGCATCTTTTAAGGTTTTTACAACCTGAGCTACTGTTGAGCGCTTTTGACCAACAGCAACATATATGCAAAACAATTTATCTTTGTCTGATTTTGCGGCATCATTATATCTTTTTTGGTTGATAATTGTGTCTATGGCGATTGCTGTTTTGCCTGTTTGGCGATCACCAATAATAAGCTCACGTTGACCTCTGCCAATTGGTATAAGACTGTCTACAACTTTTAAGCCAGTTGCCATTGATTGATATACGCTTTGGCGAGCAATAATGCCTGGAGCTTTGACCTCTGAGCGGGAGTGTGTTTTTGTTTTTATAGCCCCTAGCCCATCAATTGGATTGCCGAGCGCATCTACAACTCGCCCCAATAACTCTTTGCCAACAGGAACTTCTACAATTTTTTTGGTTCTTTTTACCTGAGAGCCTTCTTTTATGCTTTCATCAGAGCCAAATATCACAACCCCTACGTTGTCTTCTTCTAAGTTTTGAGCCATGCCCATAACACCAGATTCAAACTCGACAAGCTCACCGGCCTCCACTTTATCCAAGCCATAAACTCGGGCAATGCCGTCTCCAACACTTAAGACTTGACCAACTTCTGCTACGTTGCTATCTATTTTTGCTGTGGCAATTTTTTCTTTTATTATAGAAGAAATTTCACTAACCTTTAAGCTCATTATTTTTCACCTTTCATAAGTCTTTTAACCTGATTTATTTTGCCCAAGATTGATACATCTTGCATTTGTGAGTTGTATTTTATAATTAATCCACCCAAAATATCTTTATTGATAACATTGTTTATTACAGCATTTTGATTGGTATTTTGTTTTATTTTTTTTTCTATTTTTACCAACTCTTGTTTTGATAATTGATATGTAGAAACCACCTCAACCTCTAATATATTATTTTTTTTATAATATATTCTCAAGAATTCTTGCAAAATATCATCAAGATCTGCAGATCTTGAGTTTTTTGTAATAACCTCTAGAGATTTTGTTAAAGTTGTTGAAAGATTGATAGATTGTAATGTTTTTTGTTTTTTTGAAAAATCTATAATGGGGTTGCTTAAAAAGTCTTTTAACAAACTAGAGTCTTTTGTTGCACTCAAAAGAGATCTTACTTCTGTAAAGATCTTTTCTTTATTGGTTGCAGCATCATACATAGCTTGAGCATATACACTTGCAACTTTTGATTTTGATACCTTTTTCAAAACAATGTTCCTTATATTTATAAGAAATATAAACCATTATTTATTATTAAAAAGTTAATATACACAGCAGATGTTAAAATTTTTATTTTATTAACTTTCTGCTTGCAAGTTCTCCATCATCAAAATGAGAAGAAGCATGTGTGCCGTCACAAAATGGTTTGTTATATGAATTGCCACATCGACATAGAGCCTGACGATTGCGCACTTCGTATGCTTTGCCCTCTTCATTTATGACTTCAATACCGCCTTTTAGATAATATGGACCACTAACATTTATTAAGGGATCCTCTAAGACTGTGATTGTTGGCTCAAATTCTGGTTCTAAAAATTTTCCGGTCTTGTTGTCTTGGATTAAAAGTCGGCCTGCTGGGCAGTGAGTTGCTTCTCTTATTGTCATTTTATCTGCCTCATCAGTGCCTATTGAAACAAGGTTCCAAACCCTGCCATATGCATCGCAAAATCTGGCAAAAGAGCAATAATCTTCATTATCATAAAGAGTGTAATTGGGTCCTTTTATTGCTTCTGCCCTATTTATTATTGACTCAAAAGATGCTGTTGTTTTGCCATCAAACCCATTTTTGAGGTGTGTTCCATCACAAAATGGAGTGTTTGAAGTCCCCCCGCAACGGCATAATGCCATATTTTCTTGCGATGTTAATAACTTGATTACCTTATAATCCCAGGTGTTACCCTCTTGGTTTGCGGTTGTTAATTGCTCATCTAGTTTTGGGGTTCCTGTTACCATATATGGACCATCTTTGGTTATTTTTACTTGAACTTTTTTTGACATTGCTATTCTCCTTTGGTTATTAAATAATGTTTTTATATAATTATTCAAGGTTGAGTATTGGCATTTTTTTTAATTTACCTTGACAGGTTGGACAATTTTTGTAATATGCGTGGTATAAGGAAAAAAAGATATGAAAATTGAACTGTTGAATTTATGCAAAAATGAGCTTATTGAAGAAGTCTTAAAACTTGGAGAAAAAAAGTTTAGGGCAGAACAGTTATGGCAATGGATTTATATCCACAACCAATATGATTTTTATAAAATGTCTTCTTTTTCAAAATCTTTGCAGGATAAATTAAACCAACACTTTAATGTTTATCGACCAAAAATTATTGAACATTTGAAATCTGTTGATGGCACAAATAAGTGGTTGTTAGAGTTTGAGGATGGTCAAAGAATTGAGACTGTTTTTATTCCTGAAGATGACAGAGGTGCGGTTTGTATATCAACCCAAGTTGGCTGTGCTGTTGGCTGCAAATTTTGCCATACAGGGACACAAAAGCTTTCTAGAAATTTGTCAACGGCTGAGATAATCTCGCAATTTTTATTGGTTAGAGATTTTTTTGATAAATCTTTGGTTACAAACATTGTGGTTATGGGAATGGGCGAGCCTTTGCATAATTTTGATAATACTATAAATGCGCTTAAGATATTAAATGAAAATTCAGGTTGTGCGTTATCAAAAAGAAAAATAACTCTATCAACATCAGGTGTTGCCAATAAAATTGCCGACGTGGCAAAAGAGATTGGCGTTAAACTTGCGATATCTTTGCATGCATCTGATGATATAACACGCTCTAAAATTATGCCTATTAACAATAAATATAATATAGATACTGTCTTAAACGCTTGTAAAGAATATCAAAACATTACTGGAGCCAGACAGCCAATTACGTTTGAATATCTTATGCTCAATGAACTAAATGACACAATGGGTGATGCAAAACGCTTGTATGAATTGATGAAAAAGCATAATATAAATGCAAAGTTTAACCTCATTTCTTTTAATTCTTGGGAAGGATCTGAGTTTGTTGGAAGCTCCAATAATAGAATACACGCTTTTTCTAGAGAATTACAAAAATATGGATTTGAGGCCCCTATCCGCGCATCTCGCGGTGATGATATTATGGGCGCTTGTGGGCAATTAAAAGGTTGCAAAGAAAAATAAATAAAAAAAATGTTATTTATTTGCTATAAAGTGCTTGACTATCGTAAATATATTGTATAATTATACTCTCAGACGGATGGTTGGCAGAGTGGTAATGCAGCAGATTGCTAATCTGTCATCCCGATTGGGATGCATAGGTTCGAGTCCTATACCATCCGCCACTTTTTATAAGCGCTTCTTTTGAGGCGCTTTTTTTATATATTTTATATCACCTAGACACTATCTAAGTCCTCATAAAAGATTAAGATTATTTATCAAGACAATTGTTTATTTGATATAAACTATCTGGGTTGAATTTTATGCCATTGATATTGGCACCAAAATGGAGATGTGGGCCAGTTGAGCGCCCTGTTGAGCAAACAAGCCAAATTGTTTGCCCCTTTTTGACAATATAACCTTCTTTGACCACGTTTTTATTAAAATGTGCATAAAAAGTTTTAAGTCATCACCATGGTTTATTACGATTAAGTTGCCATTATAAAAACCGTTTTCTATTACTCCAACGATAACTCCGTCTCCACTGGCAACAACTTCTGTGCCAGTTGGCCTTGCGATGTCAACTCCTAAGTGTGGGTTTTTGGGCGTGCCATTATATATGCGTTGTCCGCCATATTTGCCAGAAATTCTACCATCCAGAGGTTTTATAAAGCCGTTTTTCCAGTATTGTTTGGTGATTTTTTTAGTGTATGCCTGTTTTACTTGGGCAGATTCTTTTTTTATTAAGGCTTGATGTTCAGGATTTGGGGTTACGGTTTTTTGTGGCACGCCGTTGACGTGTTGAATATCCCAACTGATTTTTTTTATATTATATTTTTTGGTTGATTTGGCGTCTCTGTCAAAGGCGATGAGTTTGCCGTTTTCTATGATTAAGCCACCCTGCTCCAAGTTGCCACAAAAGTTGTGCCCATAAGCTGAGGTGGTTAAGAGCATTGCTATTAATATATATTTTTTCATTTTTTTAATATATTACAAACACCTTAAAATTTAATTAATCTAATATGGACAAAAAAAGCTTGCATAATTGTTTTTATCTGTTATTTTGCGCTTGATATTTTTTATTATTAACATAATTTTTATTTATTTGATTATGAAACAAACTATTGATTGGCAAAAAATGTTTGCCGATGATTTATACCAAATCGGTCAGGAGTATAACGTTAATACTGTTACAACTTCTGATGAGAAAACACACGTAGTTTTTTCAGAAACTTTGCAAGGTTTTATCCTAAATGAGGACTTTAATTTGCCTCTGTCTAAAATGTTTAAGGCAAAAATTGTTGACATTGTTGATGGAGTGCCAAGATTTTGTATTGATCCGATGGATCTGTTTATATACAAAAATAATCATGTTGGAGTAATTCAACTGATGAAAGGTAACCTTGTTATCGGAAGCTTTGAAGGCGATGATGATAAAGGCTGGATATATAAAGGCCGCAAATTTGACTTTGAAAGAGGTATGAGAGTATCTCTTGAAAATGTTTCTTTTATTGAAGGGTGTAAATTTGAAGTGGCAAATATTTTCCCAGTAGTGGAAGAAGAAGAAGACGCTGAGGATAGGATTGATCCTCTAAAAATTATCCATAAGAAATGGCCTAATGAAGATATCGCAAAAATTAGAGCAAGAGGCTCTGCATCACAGTTTAATAGTGTTTATTTAGGCTCTATTTATGAGTTTAATGCTGTTAACCATGGATTAAAAGAGCTATCTTTAATGAAGAGTGGCTATAGGGCAAAAGTTACTTCGTTTTTGCCACGCAATTGCGAGAAGGGCAAGGCACGAGTGACATGGATCACTCATCAAGGTGATACAAAAGCGTTCTCTGTAGAAATTGTTGAGGCCAGAGACTATAATGGCAACGTGTTGTCAAAACAAGAATTTGATCCCAACAAGGACTCTGCAGTATATCATGCCGCACAACTTAAGGGAGAGGTTCTCAGAGTTGGTGTTTATGGCGTTGGATATACGTATCCTGCGACAGTTCAAGAAGATGGAAGTTTTTTGCTTCCGATTGTTAACCGATCTTACTTTGAGAAGGTTGAGGCCATCGATATTGAGGTTATTAACGAAGGTGAAGTAGAATTGCAATCAAATGCAAAAATGGCACCATTAAAAATAATTTCAATAAAGCCTGTTGATGCTGACAAAAACCATTATAAATTTATGGTTAAGCTGATACAAATACAAAAATAAAAATTTGCGAGTGTTTTTACACTCGCTTTTTTTTAGTCAAATAATGTTGGTTGTTTGCCAATTGTGCGGCTTTTCTTGTTATCTTTTGGAGCATTTTTGCTTTTTTGTGATGGCTGTATTTTGTTGTCTGTGATGTTTGTTTTTTTTATAAAAGCATCAACATTGCCATCTGCAAAAGTTATTGTCATTTCATCATTGAGGTTTTTGACACTGCTAATAACTTTGCCGTCTGTATTTTTTATTAAAGCATACCCTCTTTTTAAGACATTATTAAAAGACACGCTTTCTAGCCTTATGTTAAAACCTTCAACCTTATCTTTAAGTCTTGAAAATAGGTTGTTGTATGCAAGGGATAATCTTTGGGTTTTGTCATCTAGTTTTTGAGATATTTCTAATAATATTTGATTTAAGTTTGGAATGCCACGTGATAATCCTTCTAATTTTGTTTTTTGTTCTGAGAAATATCTTTGTGTTGCATTTAATAATCTTGATTGAATATTTAAGACATTTGCCTCTAATTCTCTTTTGACTGGCACGGCCATTTCTGCAGCACCTGTTGGTGTTGGAGCTCTTAAGTCTGCAACATAGTCTATTAACATTGTGTCTGTCTCATGCCCGACTGCTGAAATAATTGGTATTTGTGAATTGTAGACTGCCTCTATTACGGCTTCTTCATTAAAACACCACAAGTCTTCTAAGCTGCCACCACCACGAGCCACAATTATAACATCTGGTTTGTCTTCTATTGAATTTAAGAGTTTAATAGCTTCTGCAATTTTAATCTCTGCGCCCTGCCCTTGAACCGGAGTTGGAACAACAAGCAAGGGAAGAGGAAATCTGTCTGTTATTCTATGTATTATATCACGAATAACCGCACCACTTTGCGATGTGACAATGCCGATTTTGTTTGGCAAATATGGAATTTTCTTTTTCTTTGAGGTGTCAAAATATCCTAGTTCTAAAAACTTTTTTTTGCGCTCTTCTAAAAGCTTTAATAATGCGCCTTCTCCTGCTATTTCAATACTTTCAATCACTAGTTGGTATGATGACTTTGAAGGAAATGTGGATATTTTGCCGGTGGCGATAACCTCCATTCCGTCTTCTAACTTTACAGCTAATTGATTATAAACGCCCTTCCAACAAACTGCGGATAATGCTGAGTTATCATCTTTTAATGAAAGATAGCAATGGCCGCTATCAGCACGTTTAAAGCCAAATATTTCACCTTTGATTTTAACTTTGCCAAAAGCTTGCTCAATTATTTTTTTGAACTCAAATGAAAATTCTGATACTGAAAAAATTGGCATCTCAGACATTTAACATACTTTCTGCAAAATCTTTGGCATTAAACTCTTTTATGTCTGATAAGCCTTCCCCCGTGCCGACATAATATATGGGAAGCTTGAAGTCTTGAGCAAGAGCAACAACAATACCAGCCTTTGAAGAGCCGTCTAATTTGTTGATTATCAAACCATCAAGGCCTATAAATTGATCAAAAGTTTTTACTTGACCGATGGCGCTTTGCCCTGTTGTGCCGTCTAAACAAAGTATTTTGCAATGAGGCGCTGAGCTATCTATTTTTTTTATAACAGAAACCATTTTTTTGAGCTCATCCATTAGGTTTGTTTTGTTTTCTAATCTGCCGGCTGTGTCTATGATTAAGATATCATCACCTCTTGTTTGTGATGATTTTAATGAATCAAAACACAATGATGCAGGGTCTTGATTGGGCATTCCGATAAATACATTGATTTTATTTTTGTTGCCCCATTCTTCTAGTTGGCCAACTGCTGCAGCTCTAAATGTGTCTGCGGCAACCAATGAAACTTGTTTGCCTTGTTTTTTTAATATGTGTGCAAGCTTGCCAATTGTTGTGGTTTTGCCAGCACCATTAACACCTGATACCATTATTATAAAAGGCTTGGCATCTATATATTTTATTTGCCCCTGAGAGTGCTCTAAAATATTTGCAATATATGATGCTAATTGTTTTTTTATGTTAATGTCTTTGTCTAAGTGCTCGTCTCTAAACTTTTGAATTATATCATCTGTTGCATGTATGCCAACGTCAGCGATAATCAAGCTTTCTTCAAGCTCTTCTAATGTTTTTTCATCTATTTTTTTGTTGCCAAATAAATTATTTATCCACTTTAACATCTCTTAACTCTTTTGCTCTGGTTGTTTTTGTTTTGCTATCTACTTGAGGCATTTTTGCTGCCGGAGTGCCTTGTCTGATTGAATATGGAAACACGTGCAATTGCTCTATTTTTGCAATCTTTACATTTTTTATTGTATTGTTGTGTTGCTCATCTGTTTCTGTTGGAAAACCACAAATGAAGTCTGCTCCTAACTTTGCAGCGGGAATGGCTTGTTTTATTTTTGTACAAACTTCTAAAACTTTTGCAACGCTATGGCGTCTTCCCATGCGCTTTAATACCATGTCATCCAATGATTGAATTGACAAATGAAAATATGGCAAAATGCGAGGATTTGATATTGTTTTGATAAAGTCATCATCAATTGTTGCAGGATCTAAGGAGCCAAGGGCTAGTTTGTTTATTTTTGTTTGATCTAATATGTTGATGATTAAATCTTTTAAGCTTGGTTGGTATGAACAAATATCAACACCTGTTAAACAAACTTCTTCAAACCCTTGTTGGATTAATTTGTTTATTTGAGCTATAATATGCTCTTGGCCAAAGCTTTGAGACTTGCCCCTTGCATATGGAACAATGCAAAAGGTGCAAAAATTATCACACCCGTTTTGAATTTGCACAAAGGCTTTTTGTTTGCCTTCAAACCCTGTTATGATATGTTTGTCATATCCATATTCTGCAAATATATCTGAGGTAATCTCTCCGTTTGCTTGAATGTGTTTTTCTATCTCTTGTTTTTCTTTGTTGCCCAAAACAAGATCAACCTCTGGCATTTGATTAAATTCTTCTGGGCTGGTTTGTGCAGCACAACCTGTTACAACAATTTTTTTGTTGGGATTTTCTTTTTTGAGTTTTCTGATTTTTTGTTTGCATTGGCGAGTTGCCTCAGATGTGACTGTGCAAGTGTTTATGACTATTACATCATCCATACTCTCCAATTTTTCTTTTATTATTTGGCTTTCAAAAGCATTGAGTCTGCAGCCGAATGTTATTATTTGCGCCATGTTTTATACTTTCTTCTTTTTATAAAAAATTACAAGCAAGCCTGTTATGATAAATGGAAAAGATAATAGCTGCCCCATGGTCAAGCCACCAATTAAAAACCCGAGCTGAGCATCTGGCTGGCGATAGTTTTCTATAATTGCTCTAAACAATCCATATAATATAACAAACATTGCAGAAACAAAACCTGTGTGATTGCGTATTTTTTCAGATTTCCATAATATATTTAAGATAACAAAGGTAACAAAACCTTCTAAAAATGCCTCATACAATTGTGATGGATGTCTTGGCAAAAAACCACCTGATGGAAACTTGACTGCCCAAGGAACATCTGAGACCCTGCCCCATAACTCATCATTGATAAAGTTGGCAATTCTGCCTAAAAAGATGCCAATTGGAACATATAATGAAATTAAGTCTGTTATGTATAAAAACTTAAAGTTAAACCTTTTGCAATATAGATAAGTTGCTATTATTACACCAATTATGCCACCATGAAAAGACATGCCGCCTTGCCATATTGCAAGTATTTGTAATGGGTTTTGCCAAAATTGACCATCTCCATAAAACAAAACATAACCTATTCTACCGCCAAGAACAACTCCCAGTGTGTAATAAAAGACAAGTTCTTCTACGTGTTTGGGGGTTATATCTAAATTGTATTTTTTTATGTTTTTTAATAACAAAAACCATCCAATTAATATGCCAAACAAATATGCCAAAGAATAATATCTTATGGCAATAGGCCCAATTGAAACCAATATTGGCGATATATTTGGAAAATCTAATCCTGTCATTTAATGCTTCCTTTTATTATTGTTATATTTATATACCAGATAACAATAGAGTCAAGTTGCTATTTGCTTGAAACAGAAATGTCTTTAATAAAAATTGTTGGACTGCCAAATTGAGAGCCCTCAAACTCTAAATCATTACCAATAGCTTCTATATTTAAGAACAAGTCATATAGGTTTGTGTTGATAACAAATTGGCTTAAGGGCTTGTCAACCTTGCCATCAGTGATCATAAAACCTTCTGCTGCAAAAGATAAGTCTCCGGTTTTTTGGTTGTAACCAGAGTTTAATCCTGATACTGAGGTTACATATATGCCATTATTGGCTTGTTTGATAACATCTTCTTTGCTTGATGACAAAGGCTTGATATATGCATTAAACAGCCTAATACCACCCACAGAGTTTGCATTTGCTGTGGTTTGGACACCTGCCTTATGTGCAGTTCTTAAATTGTGCAATATTGTTTTTAAGTTGCCACATTCAATTAAGTTTTTGTTTTTTGTTGCAACGCCCTCTGAGTCAAATGAAATTGTGTCATAACCACCTTTGAGGTGTGGACTGTCAACCAATGTTACGATATCTGATGCAATTTTTTGGCCAATTTTATCTTCAAACTTTGAATATTTTTCTTCTATTGCGGTTGCATAAAATGGAGACATTAGTATGGGTAATAAATTGGCAAATGAGCTATTATTAAAGACTGTGTTGTATTTTTTTGATGCAATCTTGCTGCCACCTAATCTGTCAACTGCTCTTTCTACTGCCTTTTTTGCAATGCTTGTTATATCAAAATCTTTATCTTCTATAAATGTTGTGTTAGCATAACCTGTTTTTATATCTGTATTTTCTTTTGCAGACAGATAAATGTTTGAATATGCACTTTGACTTTTATGTGACAAACTCAAACCTAAAGAGTTTTCTTTTATATAATGGCTTTCTGATTGTCTGTAGGTTGTGCTTATAACTTTGTTTATTCTTTTATCTAAAGTATATGCAGCTTGCTCAAGCCTGATTAAAAAATCTATTATATCTAATGAATTTAATTTTTGCATATTTGGCTTGTATGGCTCAACATCTTGATAAATGCTGCGACCATCATGAAAAAAGTTTTCTTCCTCAAGCTCGATTGCGTTTGCGTTTTCTATTGCATTTTTGATTATATTATCAACATTGTCATCTTGTAGGCATTCTGTATGATATAAGCCTATTTTTTTGCCAATCTTGACTTTTATTGTAATATTCTCAATATCTTTTATGCTTGATGAATGAACTTTTTGCTCAAAAACGCTTATGCTATAATCAGAAGTTTTTGCATAATCAATTTGATATGCATCAACATTTTGAGTGCTAAGATTTTCTTTTATTTTGCTTATAAAATCTTCTATCATTATCCCTGCCCTCCGACTAACATTTTTGAAACTCTTATGGTTGGCTGCCCCAACGAAGTTGGAACTGCGCCAGATATTGAGCCACAAACACCTTCATCAAACTGAATATCATCTGCAATCATATCAATATTTTTTAAGACGTCTTGGCCTTTGCCAATAAGTTTTGCACCTTTTACGGGTTTGGTTATTTTTCCTTTTTCAATCAAAAATGCCTCAGATGCCGCAAAATTGAATTCTCCTGTGGTTGTGTTTACTTGTCCACCATTAATGCCTGTAACATATAAGCCTGTTTGAGTGTTGGCGATGATGTCTTGTGCTTTTGACTTGCCTTGCATAATAAATGTATTGTTCATTCTTGATGTTGGGATGAATTTATAATTTTGTTTTCTGGCACTACCTGTTGAAGATATGCCCATTTTTCTGCCATTAAAGTTGTCTATTAAATATGATTTTAAGATACCATTTTCTATTAACATATTTTTTTGAGTTGGGGTGCCTTCATCATCTATGTTAAGGCTTCCCCATGAGTTTTTAATTGTGCCATCATCGCAAGCTGAAAGAATTGGGCTTGCAATTTGCTCGCCTATTTTATCAGTAAAAACAGATGTTTTTTTGGCAACTGATGTTGCTTCCAAGCTGTGACCACAAGCCTCATGAAAAATTACACCACCTCGACCATTGCCAATGACAACAGGCATTGTGCCTGATGGGCAATTTATTGCACCCAGTTTATCTATTGCTTCTTTGATATTTTTTTGTGCAAAATCATTAATATCAATGTTTTCAAACAACTCATATCCTTGTGATGCACCTATACTATAACTTGCAAAGTTTGTATCTGTGTTTTTTGTGACAATAACGTTTTGAGATATTCTGGCACGTATTCTGGTGTCTGTTGTGTATATACCTTGAGAGTTTGCTATCAGCACATCTTGATGATATTCCAATAAGTTTGAATCAACTTTTTCAACATAATTATTGGCGTTATATGTTTTGTTTGAAAGCTCTCTTAATAGTTCTATTTTTTTTGATTTTTCTATACTCTCAAAGTCAACAAGGGCTTTTGTATTAATTTTATAATTAAATTCTGCAAGCTCTTTTGGAGAGATGCTTTGTTTTGAGTTTATGTTTTGTGCTAAGCGTTTGGTTAAGTTTAACAAACTTGTTTCTGTTATGATGTTGGTATAACCATAGGTTTGAAAGTCATTTTTCATTAGTCTGATGCCAACACCAAACTCTTCATTTGAGTTTATGGCTTTTATAATTTTTTTGCTCATAAAAGTTCTATTGTCTTTTGTTTTTTCTGCAAAAATATCTATAAAGTCTGCGCCAAGCTCTGCTCCAAGATTTATTATTTTTTCACATAATTGCTTGCTTATCATTTTATCTTCCCTGCTTGTATAGTTCCATATTTCTTACAAACATATTATTTGTATCCAAGTCTTCTATGTTTATTGGAAGTTTTCTTCTCCAGTTGGGGTATTGATCTCTGTCTGTGCCGGGAAGATTTTGTTGTTTTTCAACTTGTAAAATATCTTCTAAGCAAATTAATGCGCCTTTTGAATTTGATTTTGCTAACAAATTATGAGCGGCTTCTTCAATGCCTTCTGGGTAGTCTTCTCCGTATAGATAATCTGCAAATCTGGGGTTATCTTGTGGCCATAAACCGTTGTTGTCCAAGACTTTTAAGAGTTTCCATCTATCTTCTTCTCTTTTTTTGAATGCATTGCCCATGTCTTCATCTGTTTGGATAATATCTAATTTGCGTTGCAAGATAATATCTTTGCCAAACCACCACATTCTTAATGGTGGCATGTCATGAGTTGATATTGATACATATGCATCTTTTGGATAATCATTTGGATTTTTAAAATCTCCCCAACCGCAATCATATTTTTCTGCCCAAAGCACAGAGATTGGGGCAATATTTTTTTTGTTGAGCATATCCAAAAAGCCATCTGGCACATTACCAATGCTTTCACCAACTATTGTGCACTTGTTTAAGACGCTTTCTATTGCCAATATGTTTATCATATCTTCAAAGTTATAATATATATATGTGCCGTCTTCAAACTTGTTTGGAATTACAAACAACCTCATCACATGGTCTATTCTCAAGGCTCCTGCATATGCCATATTTGCTCTTAAGACGTTTCTCATTGGCATATATTTTTGTTGTTTTAATATATATGGATTAAAAGCACCTAGCCCCCAACCCTGCCCTTTGGGAAAAAACATATCTGGTGGAGCGCCTGCGCCAGCATCTTTGATAAAGACATCTTGATTGCTCCACATTTCTGCAGAACATTGCCCAACTCCTACAGCCAGATCTCTATAAAGGCCAATTGACATTTTGCTTTTGTTTATAAATGCTTCAACATCTTTGAATTGTCTGTCTGCCTCATATTGTAAGAATTTGTAAAAGCCGATATTTTCTTGGTGTTTTTTCTTGAAATCTTGCACATCTTTTGAATGCGGGTTTTGCAATGCTTTGTCCCAAGTTCTCCAGTTGCAGTCATATTTTTGTGAAAGCGCTTCAAATGTTGCAAGGTTGTCTAAGTCTTGGCCTTTTTGGTTGCAAAAATTTATAAACTCTTGGCAAGGGCTTTTTATAAATGTTTTATATATCTTTTTTAAGACGCTCATTTTGGTTTCAAAAACTTTTGTATAATCAATTATATCAATATTTTGAAGCTCTTGAATGTTAATATCTTTTATAAGCTCTTTGGTGTATCCCTTTGTTTTTGTGACATCTATATATATTGGGTTTATAAATAGTCTTGATGTTGCTGAATATGGAGAAGCATCTTCTGGATATTTGTGAGTTAAGACATTTATGGGATTGATGCCTATAACATCAACACCTTTTTTTGCTGATATTTCTGCAAGTTTTTTAAGATCAGAGAAGTCACCAACGCCCCAGTTGCTTTTTGATCGCAAAGAGTATAGCTGAACAGAAAGTCCCCATATTTTTTTGTCTTTAATATTTGCGGCTGAATAACAACAACTTGGTGCAACTGCCAATGTTGTTTTGTATTTTTTGCCTTCTATAACTATATCTATATCATAATACCCGACACTCAAATCAGCTTTTATTGCAACATTATATTTGTTGTAGGTTTTGTGTGTTTCTATTATACCTATGACTTCATAATCATAATTTGATATTTTGATATCCTCTGTTTTGGAGACGACATCAATTATAAGATTGTTTTGTTCTCTTATGTATATTGGTTCTAATGCTGTTTGCCAGCGCAGTTCTGCCTCATCATATAATCTTTTTGAAAAAAAATTAATAACATCATCACTAATTGTATAATGTTTGCCAGTGCAGGCATCACAAAATTCTGATGCAATTTTTATTTTTTGTGCTTTTTGTTGTGCATCATTCATTATAATTCTCCTTTTAATACAACTACTGACCAAGGTGATATATTTATCTTATCTGAGCCTTTGTATATGTTTTTGTCATTTGTTTTTGTTGAACTATCTAATAGATATGTCCACTTTTTTGCTTTGTTTGGCAGTTTCCAGTTTTGTTTTTGTGGATGAGCATTTAATATAAACAAAGTGCATTCTTGGCCGTCATATGTCATATATGATATGGTTTTTGTTTCTGAATTATTCCAGTCTGCATCTTTATATTCAATTGCATTATGATTATACCATGTAACATCTTTGATTGAAGTATTATCAAACGCCTCACCTTTAAAAAATGATGTTCTTTGAAAAATTTTCAAGCTTTTTCTGAGTTTTATTAATTTTCTTAAAAAGCGTGTTAAGTCTCTGTTGCGAGAATTTGCTCCGCTCACGCCCTCCCAATTGAGCCATGTCATGGCATTGTCTTGGCACCATGGATTGTTGTTGCCCATTTGAAAATGCCCAACATCATCACCAGCCACAATCATTGGAACACCAAATGATAACATTAATGTTGACATCATTGCTCTTAATCTTGCATACCTATTTTCTTTTATGATTGGATTTTGAGTGTATCCTTCTTCTCCTGAATTCCAACTATAGTTGTTGTTTGAGCCGTCTTTGTTGTCTTCATTGTTGGCAAGATTGTGTTTTTGATTAAAGCAAACCAAGTCTCGCATACAAAAACCATCATGTGCGGTTACAAAATTAATAGAGCTTGTGATTGGTCGGTTAAAATAATTGAATTTATCTGATGATCCCATAACTCTGGTTGCAAGTTCTGATAATTGAGATGTGTCTCCTTTGTAAAACCTTCTAACTACGTCTCTGAACTTGTCATTCCACTCTGACCAACCCTGACCAAAAGCGCCAACCTGATACCCTGCGTATCCCAAGTCCCATGGTTCTGCAATCATTTTGACATCTCTTAAAACAGGGTCTTGTGCAACAGCTTCTAAAAAGCCTGAGTTGACTTCAAAATCCTCGCCCATTCTTGATAAGGTTGAGGCTAAGTCAAATCTGAATCCATCTATATGATATTCTTCAACCCAATATCTCAAAGAGTCCATTATCAATCTTAATACAGCTTTGTTGCCAACATTAACAGATGCTCCGCAGCCAGTTGAATCATAATAATATCTTTTATTTTCTTTGCTTAAAACATAATAAGTTGCATTGTCAATACCCCTAAATGAAAGTGTTGGGCCAAGCTCATTGCCTTCTAAAGTGTGATTGTAGACAACGTCTAAAATTATTTCTATATCATTTTTGTGCATTGCTTTTATGGCATCTTTCATATCAGAAATATTACCTGTTGGCAAATAAGAAGGCTCTGGCGCAAAATAACACAAGCTCTCATATCCCCAATAATTTTCTCTTTGAGGCTCGTTCTTGTAATGTTTGTTTGCAAAATATGCATGTATTGGCAAAAACTCAACAGCGGTTATGCCAAGCCATTTTAAGTATTGCAAAACAAATGTGTTGTCAAAACCCTTGAATGTGCCACGATGAACATCCGCAACATTTGGATGCAGCATTGTGTATCCTTTAACATGAGTTTCATAAATAATTGTATCTTCCATTGCAATGTTTGGAGAGTGCTCATCTTGCCAATCATAATCATCAATATCAATAACCACAGATTTTGGAACGTATGGAGCTGAGTCTAATGTTGAGAAAGACAAATCTTTATGAGGGCTGTCTAAATCATATCCAAAGATTGCTTTGTCCCATATAAGCTTGCCAACAACTTTTTTTGCATATGGATCCAATAACAATTTATTTGGATTAAATCTGTGTCCATTTTGTGGATCATATGGTCCATAAACCCTATAACCATATACAGTGCCTGGTTTGGCGCCTTTTAAGTATATGCTAAAAATGCCATTTGTTTTTTCTAAAACTTCATAGCGCTCAAGCTCTTTGTTTGCATCATCTGAGAATATGCACAACTCAATTTTTGTAGCATTTAAGGAATATATGGCAAAGTTAACACCTGAGCCATCATATAGTGCTCCTAGTTTGTTTGTTCTGCCTTCATATGCCTCATATTTTGCCATGCTTTAATTCCTTATTGGTTTTAAGACGATTGTTGACAACGGTGGAATTGTCACCCTTATTGAGTGAGGTTTGCAATTCCAGTCATGATGTTCTGCATGAATGTTGTGTTCATTTTTAATGCCGCTGCCCCAATAGTTTATATCATCAGAGTTAAAAATTTCTTTATATTGGCAGAATTCATTTACACCAATTCTATAATCATGTCTGACAACTGGAGTAAAGTTTGAAATTATTAACAAATAATCTTGTGGATTGTGCCCTTTTCTTAAGTATGAAATAACACTATCGTCTGAGTTTGAGTGATCAACCCATTCAAAACCTCTGTAGTCAAAATCTTCTTCATGCAATGCGCCATTGCCTTTATACATTAGGTTTAAGTCCCTTAGGCAATTTTGCATCCCCTTATACATTGGGTGATCAAGCAAATGCCAACGCAAGCTTTCTTCTGCGTTCCACTCCCAATCTTGCCCAAACTCGCATCCTTGGAATAAAAGTTTTTTGCCTGGATGGGTCCACATAAAGCCATAATAAGCTCTTAAGTTGGCAAATTTTTGCCACTCATCTCCCGGCATTTTTGAAAGCATTGAGCCCTTTCCATGCACAACTTCATCATGTGAAATTGGTAGTACAAAGTTT
This sequence comes from uncultured Azospirillaceae bacterium, assembly GCA_964371845.1. Lineage (GTDB taxonomy): Bacteria > Pseudomonadota > Alphaproteobacteria > RF32 > CAG-239 > JAWXUC01. The sequence continues at coordinate 24,808 of CAYJOO010000002.1, forward strand.
TCATTAAATGCATATAAAAGACCAAATGTTAACATGCCGTGATGATGTTTTCTGTGAATTGGATCTTTTGAGATATATCTTAATGTGTCATTCATCCAACCCATGTTCCATTTGAAACCAAATCCCAAACCGCCCATTGTTGTGGGGCGAGAAACCATTGGCCATGCAGTTGATTCTTCAGCGGTTGTAAAGCTGCCTTCTGCCTGAGAATAACAAACCTCGTTTAATTTTCTGATAAATGAAATTGCTTCTAGGTTTTCATTGCCGCCATAGATGTTTGGTATCCATTCTCCGTCTTCTCTTGAATAATCCAAATATAACATTGAGGCAACTGCATCAACACGCAAACCATCTATATGAAACTCTTTTAACCAAAATAAAGCAGATGCTGCCAAAAAGTTTGAAACCTCTGTTCTGCCATAGTTATAAATCTTTGTGCCCCAATCTTTGTGCTCGCCTTTTCTTGGGTCTGAGTGTTCATACAAGCAGGTGCCATCAAACTCTGCAAGGCCTGTCTCATCTTTGGGGAAGTGTGCTGGTACCCAATCCATTATCACACCGATACCTGCTTGGTGCAGCTTGTCTACCAAATATCTAAACTCATCTGGAGTGCCAAATCTTGAGGTTGGAGCAAACATCCCAAGAACTTGATATCCCCATGAACCATCAAATGGATATTCTGTTAATGGCAAAAACTCAACATGAGTAAAGCCCATATATTTAATATAATCAACCAAGTCTGTTGCAAGATCTTTGTATGTTAAATATTCATAACCGTTTTTGCGCTTCCATGAGCCAAGATGAACCTCATAAATTGACATTGGTTTGTCAAAAGAGTTTGCCTCTTTTCTGTATTCCATCCAATGAGTATCATGCCATTGATATTTGTTTATGTCATAAACAACTGATGCTGTCTTTGGGCGTTGTTCAAATAAAAAGCCACAAGGGTCTGATTTTGTTTTGATATAATCTTCTTGAGTTTTAACCTCAAATTTATAAAGCTCATATTCTGTTATATCTGGGATAAAAATATCCCATACGCCGCAAGCTGGGTGGTTTCTCATAACATGAACACGGCCGTCCCACCCGTTGAAGTTGCCAATGACACTAACGCGTTTTGCACTTGGAGCCCAAACTGCAAAACTCACACCCTTTATGCCATCAAACTCAATCATATGTGCGCCCAACTTTTTATACATATTAAGGTGGTTGCCTTCTGCTAAAAGATATAGGTCAATATCACCAAAGATTGAAGGAAATCTGTATGGATCTTCTTTTATAAATTCATTGCCATCATTATAACTAACTTTATATTTGTATGAAAAATTTTCTATTGCGCCAAGATTAATTTGATAAAAACCTCTGTCATCTAGCTTTGTCATCTCTCCTAAAGAAGAGCCGTCTTTTTTTAACAATTCAATCTTTTTTGTTTGAGGCAAATATGTTCTGATATAAACCTCTTTTGTACCTTTATTTTTATGTATTCCCAACACCGCAAAAGGGTTTGAATGATTGCCTTGTATTACTGCATTTAGTTCTTCTTTTGACAATAAATTTTCCATTTTAATTTCCTCTCCAAAAATTTATTTTTTAAGATTAATTTATATATTAAATATTGCAAGTAAATAATTATATTAATACATTTTTTTTATTATAATTTTATTGGCTATTGACTTATAAAAAATTGAATGTAAATTTATATATGTTAATTAAAAATTTAGAATGGAGATTAAACATGAAAAATTGTAATGCAAAAATTGCTGAAGCTGCATACTACATCTGGGAAGCACAAGGTTGTCCTTCTGGAATGGATGAAATTCATTGGGCTATGGCTGTTGAGCAACTTTCAAAATCTTGCAAAAAGTCATCTTCTTGCGCGATGAAAAAAGCATCTGCAAAAAAAGTTGCTGCTAAAAAACCTGCAGCAAAAAAAGCAGTAGCAAAGAAAATTGCAGCACCAAAAGTTGCTGTTGCAAAAGCTATTTCTATTAAAAAATAATTGATAGAATACAAAAAAATGAGCTCTGTTTTACAGAGCTTTTTTTTGGGCCAAAATCACATAACCAAAAACGTCTTCATCACCCTCAAATCTCAAGGATTTTTCTGATATTTCAACCTTATAAAAACCGCTTTCTTTTAAGACTTGTTTGATGTATTTTTTTGAGTGTCTAAAACGCCCAGAAGAATGCAGCAAAACATCATTAGAATCGGTTGTGTTTTTGGTGATTGTAAAAGCAAAATAACCATTGTTAACCAAGGTGTTGCAAATACCCTTTATGACTGGAGATAGATTGTTAAAATATGTTAAAACATCTGATGCAACAACGCAGTCATATAAGGTTTTGTTGTGTTCTAAAAACAAGTTGATATCTGCTTCTATTATATGATTGTATATTCTTTTTGAACTTGCAACCTCGAGCATTTTTGGGGAAATATCAAGCCCAGTTAAACCTCTTTTTTTGCAATATTTTTTGATAAGTTTTCCACATAATCCTGTGCCACAGCCGATATCTATGACATTGGCATTTTTGATTTTGTTTTTTGCAAATAAAGCTCTTATATGCTCAGGTGCTTGATATGATAAAGTTGATAAAACATCATCAAAAGAAAATGAAAAATTATCAAAAATTGCTTTTATATATTCAGGATTGGAATCGAGATTTTTTTGTTGTGATAAAATGGCTTTTGAAAAATGATTTACTACTGGATTTTTGGGATACATTTTTTGCCACTTTTTTGTTGCTTGCAAATTATTGCACTCATAAAGTAAGTATGCAAAATTAATATGGTGAGCATTATCAAATGGCGCATATTGGATTGATAAAAAACCTGCTGTTATTGCTTTTTTATACTCTCCAACGGCCTCATAGCTTTGGGAAAGATGGTTTGCAAGCCATGGGTCTTTTATTTTATTTTTTAAGAGGCATTCATAATATGGAATCGCTTTTTGATATTTTTTTTGGGCAAAATATGATTCAGCTAATATATAATATGTTTTTTTTGTTTTTATGCCTTGAGCATAAAAAATAGCTTTTTCATACTTTTGTTTTTCAAAATATTTTTGAGATTTTTCAATATTTTTCATAGTTATTCACAGGCAAGAAATTTTTAAGGTTATAACACCACCAACAATTAAGGCTATTCCTGTTATGCTTAATAAGCTTGCATTTTCTCCAAAGCAATTAACACTTATTAAATATGTGCCCAAAGCACCAATGCCAACCCACACTGCATATGCAACTCCGATTGGTATTTCTTTTTGAGCAAAATACAAAAGAATGCCACTTATGGTCATGCCAAGGGCTGAAAACAATACCCATAAAGCATTGTGCTCACTTGATTGCGCCATCTTAAAACCTGTTGGCCAGCAAATTTCAAATATCCCGGCTAAGATTAATAAAAACCAACTCATTATGCTCTCCTTATTTTGATATTTTTTTTATTATAAATATAAATTATAAATATTTTATGAATAAAAACAAAGAGGGGTATTCCCCTCTTTATTATAAAATAATTATTTTATTCTGTTCTCAATACCGTCTCTTTCATCGAATTCTATGTCTTTTAATAAAAAGCAAGCAAATTCTTCTGAGACCACTGTCACCCCTTTCCAATGATGAAAACCATACGACTTGGCAACAATATCTTGCGCCTCATGCAAAGTAACGCCTTTGTTTTTTGCAATTTGTTTTGAAAACTTTTTTAATTTTTCTATTGCAATTTCCTTAAAGCTTTTTTGTAACTCTGCTGCTTTTTGATATATTGCCTCCATGACTTCTTTTGAAACAAATATATCTTTTTTTAAGCCTAAATCTTTGTGATTGTTTTTTAAGTATCTGGTTTGATGATGCTCTTGGAAGTCATAATTAACAATAACTGTGCCATCTGAGAAAATTGCAATCTTATCTCTGTCTTTTATTGGCAGTCTTGTGTCTGCAAAAGTTACACATCTGTTATTGTTGTCAAATAACTCTGCAACTATTTCTTTGGTTGTTTTTTCTCTTGCAAGTGGGGCAACTTTTGCTTTTTGATGAATTTCATCAAGATATGACTGAGGCACAACCTCATCTGCAGAAATTGTTTTTATATCTGATATATAATTGCTGATTGCCATTTTTTGACCACGGGTGCGGTCATTTGAGATGACAACTCTGCCGTTTTCAAAAACAGCAAATTTGTTTTTTATTTCTGGCATTGCATCTTGATTATCAATCATCATGCTTTGGCTTATCAACTCTTTTACATATTCATCTTGTGGCTTTATTGTGCGTTCTACCATTTTGTTTTTAAACATTTGTCTGGCGTGTGAGTATATCCAGTCTATTAAATTCATTTTTGCATATATAACTTCTTTTACATCAATTCCCATAAGTTTTGCTTGGGCTTTTATG
>CAYJOO010000003.1:0-28550 GCA_964371845.1 uncultured Azospirillaceae bacterium
TTTAGATTGGATGAGGGAGATGCTTTTAATACCTCAAAATTAAGAGAAAGCAGAAGAAATATTGAAAACTTGAACTATTTTTCAAAAGTTGATATGCAAACAACTCCTGTTGAAGGCACAAATAAAGCAGACGTTAATCTTGCTGTTGAAGAAAAATCTACAGGATATTTTAATGTTGGGGTAGGGTTTTCAACAATTGATGGCTTGATGCTTAATGGCGGTGTTACTGAGAATAACTTTAGAGGAAAAGGTCAAAGAGTTAGTCTTAATGCAATGACATCTGATAGAACAACAAATTATTCTCTTAGCTTTACTGAGCCATATTTCTTAAATAGAGATTTGAGTGCAGGTATTGATTTGTTTAATACTGAATATTCTTATGAAGATGAAGCATCTTATGACACAAGCTCAATGGGTGGCACAACAAGATTTGGCTGGAGATATACTGATGACTTATCTCAATCAGTTAGATACACTTATCGTGAAGATGATATAACGAATGTGGCGTCTTCTGCGTCTCAGTACATTAAAGATGAGCAAGGCAAATCTGTTGCATCATTAGTTGGGCAAACACTCGCTCTTGATACAAGAGACAGTGCAATTAATCCAACTGAGGGATATTATGGGTCAGTTAGTACTGATGTCTCTGGGCTTGGTGGTGATGAGAAATACTATAAAGTTGATATCAAAAACTATAAATATTATACTTTCTATGATGACTACACATTAAAATCTTGGTTGAATGCTGGCTATATTGCGTCTTATTCTAGTGATGATGATGTTAGATTGTTTAATAGATATCATCTTGGTGGCAGAACTATGAGAGGCTTCTCAGTTGCAGGTATCGGTGCAAGATCATCAGTTGATAATGATGCACTTGGTGGTAACTGGATGATCTATGCAGGTTCTGAAATGTTGTTCCCAATCGGATTGGATGAAATGGGTGTTAAAGGTAAAACTTTTGTTGACATTGGTATGCTAGGCAAACCAGATGGATTGATTGATAATAATGCAGCTTATGCTTATGAATATTCATCAAAACCTCGTGTCTCTGTTGGTTTTGGTTTTGGCTGGGCGTCACCAATGGGGCAAGTTGATATTGACTTTGGCTTCCCTATTGTTAAGGAAGATTATGATGAGACAGAAGTGTTTAGAATTAACTTTGGAACATCATTATAAAAATAAAGCCTCTGATCAGATTGATCAGAGGTTTTTTTTATATGTACTTGATAAATTTTTGTGAGAGATTATATAAAATAGCATGAAGATTGTAGTGAATGATAAAATGCAAAGTGGCTATGAGTATGAGCTTGTTTGTAAGCAAGGAGCTGACTTTTCTCCTTTATTTAAACCAGAGCTAACGCCAAAACAAATGCTTGAGATGGGTGTGTTTGAGGGGAAATATTTGTGTGATTGCAAAGATGAGTTTCCGAGTGATTGGTTTGCAAATGCAAAGTTGTCACCAAATGCGCCTGATGCCGCACTGAATTTTTTTGGAATAAAATCAAGGCAATCCTTGCAAATTTGGCAAGAAAAAGGCTGGATTATAAATCCAGATCCAAGAGGGTGGTTTCAGTGGTATTGTAGATATTATATGGGCAGAAGAATAACAGGTGTTGATGAAAAACAAATAAAAAGGTGGAATTCTTTTAAGAGGCATAAAGCACAGGTGATGAAAAATTGTTTTTCTCATAATCTTGAGTGTCGACGCAAGCAAAGACAAGCTTTGTTGCAATGGGCGTATAATCCAATATTTTAATAAAAAATGCCCTTTGTTAGGGCATTTTATTAATCAATTATCTCGGCCTCATAAGCATAAATAATTTCTGTTTTTGTTTCATCTTCTTCAATTGTCATCTCACAGACTAATAATTTGTCAGCATCGCTTAAGGCATCTAGAATATCAGCAGGGATTTCTTCTAAGTTAACGCCATCTTCTTGGTTTCTTTTAAGTTGTGCGTTTGCTTCTTTGAAGTTGATTTGAAAAGTTGCTTTTTGAGGCATTCCTTCTCTTACATATAATAAAAGCATAACTTCATCTTCATCATTTATAACAAAGTCATACATTGAGGTGTCTATCATTTTTTCTCTCCTTTGAGATGATGATAACTTAAAGAAAATAAATGACAACTTATTTTTTGTGGTTATTATTTTTATATGTCAACGATTTTAGATAGATTTATAAATTTTTTGAAATGGCCAGCAGCTATCTTTATGCTGTGTTCTTCACCTGCTTTGATAAATGCACTGACTTATTTTAATTTTTTTACACAAAAAAACTTTGCCTTTTTAGGGGGCATATTATTATTTTTTGTATTTAGGGCAACACTTGATAAAGAAGTGAGGTCATCTTTGCAAACCTTTGGGCACGAGCTCACACACGCTTTTTTTGCAGTGATAACTTTTCATAAGGTGATTAGTATTAAGGTGCATGATGATGGTGGTGAGATGAAATTTAAGGGGGATGGCAATTGGCTTATTATTGTTGCACCATACTTCTTTCCGTTGTTTTTTTTGATTGCAGTTGTTTTGTTGAGCCTGTTTGACTATTGTGTTGAGGATAATTTTTTGATTTATGGCTATTATCCGATGCTTGTATCCTTTGCTTTGGGTGTGATTATGGGGATTCATTTGGATATGATAGCGGCGCAAATACATGATAAACAAACAGACTTAAAAAAGCTAGGGACACCTTTTTCTTTGATGTTTATATTGCCAGCAAATTTGATGGTTTTTGAATCTGTAACCGCTTTTAATTCAAAAGGGTGGGACGGATTTTTGCAATATTTTGACTTGATTGCAATATTAAATAAAAGCTATTTAAATATGATCTTTTAAGAAAAGAGCAGAGTTTTATCTCTGCTCTTTTTTTTTTAATATACTATTAGTTTATAATTTTTGCCACCGAGCTTGATGAGCTCTTTTGCAATGCGTTTTGAGTGCTTGCCCCAGTGTGTGTATCTATCAATAAACTTTTTTGCCATAGTGGGTGACTTTGATAGTTGTACTTTTATGGTTTCTTCTAGAAGATTATCAATAACTTGTTCAAAGTTTTTGAAGTCTATGCCTAGCTTGTTTTCTTTATCAAAACTAATGGCTTTATTTTCAAGCAAATAATTAAACTGCATTAAGTCTGCCATTCTGTGTGGTTTTGCAAGTTGTGGTTTGGCACTTAAGAAAAGTCTTTGAACAACCCAGGTTGTATAAATTTCTAGAAGGGCTTGTTTGCTGATGACTTTCTTTTTTTGATAATGCTTCATAAATGCAATAGAAACGACGTCTGCTTTGTGTTCTTCTATAATGTGTTTGTATAATCCCAATGCTATTTGATGCTCTGAATTTGGGCCAAATGAATGCCCATTTTCATGGCCAATAACAAATATGTGATCTGCCTCTTTGTTGAAGTATTTGTGGAGATCTTTTTGAACCAATAAATCAAGCTTTTGTTGAATTTGCTTGTTGTCTCCAGATTGGCGAACTTGTCTGTGATATACGTTTCTTCTGCCGCCGCCTTGCTTGATTGCAAGTTTGTCATTATTTGGTAGATTTTGGGCAGTTGTTATTCCTCCTCTGCATTGAGCATAATCGCCAAAAAGGCCAGTGATGTCTGCATCAACCATTGTTTGTTTGATCTCTTTTGACTTTAAGAACTCTTGCTCATAGGTATCTGCAAGGGGCATTTTTTTTGCTAGATTTTTCATTTCAGCCTTAAATTTTAATAAAAGATCTGTGCCTTCTTTATTGATTGTTCCAACTCTTATACCAATCATATCTTTGGGAGTTATTTCAATATTGTTGTTTTTTAATAGCTCCATTAAGTGTTTGTTTTCAAAAACGGTTGGGGTCATGGCGTCTTCATAGCTTTCTCTACCAATTGTGAATTCTAGCTCTGTATCTTGAAGATCAGCCCAAGCGTGATCTGCTTTGGCATCAAGTTTTTCATCTTCTGATAGTAATGCTTTTGCCTGCAACTTTAAGTATTTTGCAAAATTTTTATTTGTTACAAGCTCTGCTGCTTTTTGGATTTCTGTTGCAGCTTTTTTGAACTCTTTGGCAAAATATTTGGTATATGGAATTGCCAATAAATTTGTGTTATCCCAAACAACCATTGTTCTGTTTGATAAAATATTTTGTACTTCTTTTATTTGTCCGTTGTTTATCATCTTTATCAATATTTTATGGAATTGTTTTTTTGAAAGATTGTGTGGGTAAAAGTTTCTTCCCGCATAACCTTTGATGCCTTTGAAAAGTTGTATTGGTTTGTTGTCTATGCCATTTAATCCTTCAAGACCTGCAAACATATTAAAAAATTTCAAGGCGTTTTTGTTGCCACTTGTTTTTAACCAATTTTTATGCTCATGGTTTTGATGATGATCTTGAGTTAAGGCTACGTCATCTATTATTTTTCCGGCTTTCATTAAGTGTTTTAAGGCTTGTGCATCTTTGGGTTTTAGGTGCGTTGGTTTGTGCATTTTAATCTCTTGGGTTTTGTTTTTAAAAACATCATCTAGAAATTTTTTGCTTAAATTGATTTTTGGCATTTTATGTTCTCCTTTAATGAAACCTTAACTCTTAAAAGTTAAAATTAAATAAAAAGGAGAGATAAAAATGAATTTGCAACAAACGATTTGTGATCTTATAAAATTTAAGACCGAGACAGGAAACCAAGAAGAAATATATAAATGTTTGGAGTATGTAAAAAATATATTTGCAAATACAAATGCAAATGTTGAGATATTTGATGGCATAAAAGATGCTCCGGTTATTTTTATATCAAATAAAAAAGTTGAAAATTATGATGCAGTTGTTTTGGGGCATTTAGATGTTGTGCCGGCAGAAGAAGAAATGTTTGCACCTCAGATCAAAGATGGCAAGTTATATGCACGTGGCGCATTGGATATGAAGTCTTTTGCGGCGGTAGCTTTTGCTTCAATGTTATATGTTTTGGAAAATAATATTGATATATCTTTTGGGATTATGCTGTCAACAGATGAAGAAAAAGGCTCAAAGGGGACGCATGCTTTTTTGAAAAATTATCCCGATTTGAAAGCCAATGTTGTTTTGGACAATGATGTGGGTGGAGATATATATAAAATTATTAATGCATGCAAAAATCCTGTGTTTGTTAAAATTATTGCCAAGGGCAAAGCGTGTCATGGATCTATTCCGTGGGAAGGGATTGATGCAAATGATATGATGATGGAGGTGTTGTCAAACATTAGAAAATTATATCCTGCAATGTCAACAAAACCAAGTGACACCTGGGTTGAAACAATGCATGTTGCAAGTATACACGGTGGAGACGTTGCAAACGTTATCTGTGATGAAACAACGGCTCTTCTGGACTTTAGGCTAACAGAACGTAAAACACTTAATGAGCTTGAGGCAGATATTACAAATTGTTTAATTGATGGTGTTGAGTATAAAATTGTGTCTTCTTCTAACGTTGTTTATATGCCACAAGACAATAAATATATTGTGGCTTATAAAGAAATGGCTGAAAATATTTTGGGTAAGAGAATCGACTTTGAACAAATTGGCGGAGCAACAGATTCGCGCGCTTTCTTTTTGCGAGGCTCAAATGTGATAATGCATTCTGGGAGCGGTGATGGAATGCACTCTGTCAATGAGTGGGTTGACCTTGATAGTGTTGAAAAAATATCAAAAATACAAATTGCTTTTATAGAGAAGTTGGCAAAATCTTGAGCTTTATTGCGATGCCCAAACAATTCTTTTGATTAAGAGTATATCATCAACTGCAATATCAACAATTTTTTGATTCTCTGAAAGATTGATGAGCTCATAATGGGTGCCTTTGTCTGCTGAGAATTCATATAACTCCAATTTTTTATCTTTTGTGATTGTAAAAATTCGGTCATTTCTTCTGAGCTCTTTTGCATCTTTTAATATTATATTTGAGTTGTATTTGAATATGGGTTCATATTTTGAGGTGTCTAGAATTATTGCAAAGCTTATGTTTTCAAAAGTTTCAAGCCCCAATTCTTGGCTAGAATTGTGTTGGGTGGTATCAAGTGGAATCGATTCTAATTTTAAGGTAGAAAATTTTGAAATGGCGATTCCATGAAAATGGTTTTGCAATAAATTTCCGTATAGTTCATCAAAGCTAATATTAAAATAATTCAATAACTTATTGATGCTATTTAATGATGGCCATCTTTTTTTTCCGTCTTTTCTGAAGCGCTTTGATTTATTAAAAGTTGTTGGGTCAAGACCAATGGTTTTTGCAAGTCCAGAGGTAGACATATTGTTTTTTTTTGCCAAGTTATCAACAGCTTTCCAGATAGTCTCATGTTTCATTTTGCCTTATCCCTCCTTGAAAAAACTAATGTTTGTTGCTTTGTTTGACATAAAAAATAGGAATTACTTCTTTTTTAGGTTGATTAGCACACAACTATTAGTATATAAAACATAAGTATTAATAAATTATTAATTTTAGAAAACTAATTTGGGGAAAATATATGGACTATCAAGATTTTTTAGGAGTAGAAGATGCATGGTTTTGGTTTTGCGGAGTCATTATCATGAGAAATGAGGCAGGAGGATTAAAAAAACAAGCAGAGGTTTTAGTGCCAAGAGTGTGTGATTATCATCAGATGCACAAGCTTATTAAAGAAATGCGTTTGAAAGGCCTTTTGACAAATAAACACCTGCGCGTTATGAGCGATTGGGGGCAAAGATTTTGTTCTCCGCTCTATGAGAAAAGAGCAAAATATTCAGAAAAAATGATATGGCAAGATGCAATGTTTTTGCTTGAAAAAAACATGATTGAAAAGGGGTATTTGAATGAAATTTGATAAAGCTATTGTGGTTTTTGAAGACAATACAACTCTTTGGTATTTGAGGTTGTTGGAGCGCAATTTTAGGCATTGCTATGTTATTTTAACAAACAATGAATCGCCAAAGTGTTTAGAAATTAATCCTATGAGTAATAAGCTTTTTATAAAATCTTATCATAAAAAAGGATTGTTATCATTATTGCAAGATAAAAAGTATGTTGTTGTAGACTGCTCTTTTGTGCCGCACAAAGCCCTGCCTATTGCGCTTTTTTCTTGCGTTGAGGTGGTAAAAAGAATTGTTGGAATTAAGCACAGATTTTTGTTAACACCAAAAAAGTTATACACACATTTGTTGAAAATAGGAAAAAAATCCTTGACTTTTGAGAAAAACTATTTTACAACAAAAAGCAGTCGATGGGATTAGTGTATCCAAAATTTATTGTCGCCCCTTTTTTTTAAGGGGCGATTTTTTTTATGGAGAATTAAATGAAGCTAAAGAGTGTTAGAAAAAAACTTTCTAAGTTTTTGCCTCAAAAAATTATAAGCGTTATTGAGAAGTATGAAACGTTTTCAAATCAAGAAATTGCTATAGATGCAAAAATGTTTAGTGCGCATCATAGCGCTTGCAAAACAGCAATATCGCATATTCATTCTTTGATTAAATTGGCAGAAACAACAGAAGAGCAAGCTGGGGTTGAAAAAAACGTGGCTGCATCTTTTGACATAGAAGCTATGTTAAAAGAAGCAAATGATAATTTTGAAATGGAGGAATAAATGAAAAAAACTTATGCAGAAAAAAGAAAAGCTTTATATGAAAAAGAAATTCCAATAGGAGATCAGCTAGATGCAATATTAAAAGCATTTGACATGGTTTTGCAATTGGGGGCAGAGTTGCCTTATGAGCTGATAGATGTGATAGAAAAATGGGCGGCGATAAAGCATAGGCATAAAAAATGAATAAGGTTGAGTTTTATCAGTTTATATACATATGGTTGAAGATTCGGAATTTGAAATTGCCAAAGCATCAAAAAAAAATTGCAATGTGGTTATCTGATATATGGCTTAAAGAAACAAATAAACAGGCGTTATTAATGGCGTTTAGAAACTCTGGAAAGTCCACAATAGTGGGCCTTTTTTGTGCGTGGTTATTGTATCAAAATTCTTCTTTGCGTATTTTGGTATTGGCCGCAGATCAGGCTTTGGCAAAAAAAATGGTTAGAAATGTTAAGAATATAATAGAAAAGCATCCACTAACTGCAAGCTTAAAGCCAAAGAAAACCCAAGAGTGGGCAGCAGAGTACTTTACTATAAATAGGCAAAGTGAGTTAAGAGATCCCTCAATGCTTGCAAAAGGTCTGATGGCCAATTTGACCGGATTGAGGGCAGATATTATTATATGTGATGATGTGGAGGTTCCCAAAAATTGTGATAGTCCTATAAAAAGAGATGATATGAGAGAAAAACTCTCAGAGCTTGATTATATAATATCTCCTGGAGGGATGATTTTATATATTGGTACTCCACATAGTTTTTATACGATTTATCAAATATTTTTTGATAGCAGCAAAAAAGAAATTAAGCCTTTTTTGGAGGGTTTTAATAAATTGGAAATACCAATTTTGGATGAAGAAAATAATTCTGCTTGGCCAGAGCGTTTTAGTAATGAAAAAATTGCAAGTATTCGCCGCCAATCTGGTGAAAATAAGTTTTTATCACAGATGATGTTAAAGGCTATAAATTTTGCAAAAACAACATTGGATCCCAAGCGCTTGGTTGCTTATAAAGGAGAGATTGATGTGTCATTTGCAAATGAACAACAGTTGTTAAAAATTAATAACAAAAAAATGGTGGCAGCATCTTGTTGCTGGGATCCTGCTTTTGGTGTGAGTGATAAAAATGACAACAGTGTTGTTGCATGTATATTTGTTGATGAAGATGGCAATATATATTTGCACGATGTATTATATATTAAGGTTGAAGATAAACTATCAGAAAATATTGCAACTGCTCAATGTGAGTTGGTTTGTGATTTTTTTGAAAGAAATTTTTTGCCTTCAATAAAAGTTGAAACAAATGGTATCGGAAAATTTTTGCCATCTATTTTAAGACAGGTTTTAGCCAAAAGAGGGCTTAAGGTTGCCGTAGTTGAAGGTCATTCAACAGAGAATAAAAATGATAAAATTTTGCGAGCGTTTGAGGTCTTGTTGGCAGAAGGATTATTGTTTGCAAATAATAAAATATGGCAAACAAAATTTATTGAAGAAATGCGTGAATGGTCACCATCTAATAATGCAAGAGATGATGGCATGGATGCGATTGCCTCATGCATATTGGCGCAACCTGTGCGGTTAAAAATTATGGCAAATGGTGGTATGATAAAAAATTGGCAAGGTGCAACTAAGCAATTTTGTGCCAAAGTAAAATTTGATTTATGAGGAATAATGGAGATGACTATAAGTTTTTTTGAATGGGTGACTTTGATAGAGTTGCCCGTTTTTATTGCAATATTTAAAATGCTTTTAAGAGAGCGCTTTGAATTGCAAACAATTAAAGATGCGTTGGCAGATTTTAAGCTCCATGTGGCAAGAAACTATGTTTCTGTAACATACTTAAAAGATGTTGAAAACAGGTTGACAAATCATTTGCTGCGTATTGAGCAAAAATTGGATGAAGTAACAAAAAAATAATAAGGAGGTGAAATGAGCAACAAAATAATAGACGTGTTGGCACGCACTATCTATGGGGAGGCAAGGGGAGAGAGTATATCTGGCCAAGAGGCAATTGCAAATGTTATAATAAACCGTTTGGAGTTTGCAAAGAAAAAAAAACGATATTGGTGGGGCAATGATATTATCTCAATTTGCCAAGCACCTTTTCAGTTTTCATGCTGGAATGTTAATGATGCAAATTATAAGATAATTAATAAAGTTGATGAAAATGATGTGAGTTTTTGTATTGCAAAAAGAATTGCTGCAAGAGCTTTGCATGATGTGCTTGAAGACAACACATTTGGTGCAACGCATTATCATACAAAAAATGTGTTTCCGCATTGGTCAAGGAAAAAAATTCCTTGTGCAGAAATTGGCATGCATCTTTTTTATAACGATATTGAGAGGTGATTAAATGTTAAAATTTTTGGCTTCAGCTCCAATTATATCAAAGCTTTTTAACTTTGCAAAAGATGAGTTTGCAGAAGTTTGTAATGATAAAGAATTGGAAATGATTAATAAAAATATTCAAACAGAGCTTTTATCAGAATCAAACTTTATTAGATTTTGGAGACCTTTTTTTGGATATTGTGTGGCCGTTGCTTGGATTATGAATATGGTTGTTATTTGCTATGTAATATTATCAGGCAAGCCCAATGCAGAGGCGTTGGTTTTGGCAATGGCAGAAACAACATCTTTGTGGTCAATGGCATTGGGAGTGTTGGGGATTTCTGTTATTAAGAGAAGTTCTGATAAAAAATTGTTTAATATGTTTAAGAAAAAAAAGAAAGGAGAATAATGATGGGCGGAGTTTTTTCATCACCAGATACGCCAGAACCTGTGGACACAGCAGCAATTGCTGCTGCAGAAGCAGAGAAGGAGCGCCAAAAGATTTTGGAGCGTCAAAGAAGAGGAATGGAGGGAACTGTAAAAACATCTTATCAAGGAATTTTGCAAGAAAGCAATAATGATTTGGTTAGAAAAAAATTGTTGGGAGAGTAATAATGAAAGAAAAACTGGAGCTTTTATTAAAGCGATTTGAAAAAGCTCATGAAAAAAAACAACTATGGGAGTCAGATTGGCAAGAGTGTTATGCATATGCTTTTCCGCAAAGAGAAAACTCCATAACGGAGGGCGGCAATAGTGACATTCACATTTATGATGGGACGGCAATTGATGCAGTTGATCAGCTTGCATCTTCTTTGCTTGCAGAGCTTACTCCGCCATGGGCAAAATGGTTTGGCTTAAAAGGTGGGCAAGAGCTTAGTGATATTGAAAAACAACAAATATCACATACTTTGGAGACCACAACAGATGTTATGTTGCAAAATTTTGAGCATTCAAACTTTTCAATAGAAATTCATCAATGCTATCTTGATTTGATAACAGCGGGAACAGCTTGCTTGTTGTTTGAAGAAGCACCAATTGGTGAGGCTTCATGTTTTCATTTTGCTTCTATTCCGTTGTCACAAATTGCAATTGAAGAGAGTGCAAATGGCAAACTTGACACAACTTTTAGGTCATCATTGATGAATGTTGAAAATATTTTATCTAGGTTTGGAGATGTGGAGCTGCCATCTTATATGTTGGCTAAAAAAGATGATAGAGAATATAAGGCGAGGGTGATTGAAGCTGTTATTCCTAGATCTGTTTGCCATGGCTCTTGTGGTTATGATTATATTGTATTTGCAGAAGAAAGTGGGGATCTTGTTTTAATTAGAGAAGGCGTGTTTGATCACTCTCCTTTTATTAATTTTAGGTGGCAGAAAGCACCAGGTGAGGTATATGGCCGATCACCAGTTATGAAAGCTTTGCCAGATATTAAAACTGCAAATAAAGTAGTGGAATTGGTATTAAAAAATGCATCTATTGCAGTTACAGGAATTTGGCAAGCAGATGATGATGGCGTTATCAATCCTGCCAATATAAAACTTGTTCCTGGTGCAATTATTCCAAAAGCGGTTGATTCAAAAGGATTAACTCCTTTGGAGGCTCCAGGAAAGTTTGACATATCACAACTTGTTTTAACAGATTTGCGAAGCAGAATAAATCATGCTTTGTTGGCAGACAGCCTTGCTCAAGTTAATGCGTCTAATATGAGTGCTACTGAGGTGCTTGAGAGAGCCTCTCAGATGGCAAGAGTATTGGGTGCAAGCTTTGGCCGTTTGCAATGTGAATTGTTAACCCCACTAATAAAACGCGCTTTTAATATTTTGCGCAGGCGTGGTGAGGTTCATAATTTTGAGATTGATGGCAAGATTGTTGATATACAATACAAATCCCCATTGGCTCTGGTTCAGGCCAGAAAAGATGTGTCAAACATTGCTGAATGGGTAAATATGGTCTCAAACTGGGGGCAAGATTCCCAGATTGCAGTTAATTATTTTGAGACCGCAAAATGGCTGGGCAAAACACTTAATGTGCCAGCGTCTTTAATCAACGAAAGCTTAGAGGTTCATATCTAAGCTTTTTTTATATGAGGAAATAATATGTTTAATAAAAAAGAAGTCCCAAACTTTTTGGAGCAAAATCAAACTGATATTATGCCAAAAAGTTATAAGGAATATAGTTTGGATTATAAAAGTCCGTTGTTTGAATCTGATGATGAGGTTTTAGAAAGATTTTTTAATGCAGGTTTTAATAACAATCAAGCACAGTTGGTCTATGACTTGGCAAATGAGAGAATTTTGCCATATATCAAAGAAATGGCCTCTGAATTTGAGTCAAAAAAACAACGAGAAAAATTGGTGCAATATTTTGGTTCTGAAGAAAAGTTTGCTGAGGTTTCAAGACAGATATCTATGTTTGCCCAAAAGCAATTTGCAAAAGAAGTTTATGATGCACTTGGCTCAACCTCTGAGGGGGTGATTGCACTTTATAAGATGATGGGTTCAAACGAACCAAGTATTAATAAAGAAAGTGCTGGCGTTGAAGTTTTGAATGAAGAAACTTTAACAAAAATGATGCAAGACCCAAGGTATTGGCAAACAAAAGACAGTGACTATATTGCCAAGATTACAAAAGGTTTTGAAAGACTATATGATAAATAATAACAAGAAAGGATTATAATAATGGCTGATATATCAGTATCGTTTACTAAACAATTTGAAAAAGATGTGCATTTGGCGTATCAACAAACTGGCTCAAAATTAAAAAATGCGGTGCGTTTTAAGAACAATGTTAGAGGCGCTTCTACAGTGTTTCAAAAAGTTGGCAAGGGTGTTGCAACAACCAAAACAAGACATGGCTTGGTGCCTGTGATGAACTTGGATCATGCTCCTGTTGAGTGTGCTTTACAAGATTTTTATGCTGGTGAATGGGTGGATGCTCTTGATGAGTTGAAAACAAACCATGATGAAAGACGTGTTGTGGCATCAGCAGGTGCTTATGCGTTGGGCAGAAAAACAGATGAACTGATTATTTCTGCACTTGGTGGTGCGACTAATGCAGTAGGTGTTAGTACAGAGGTTTTAACTAAAGATACTTTGTTAAAAGCATTTGCCAAGCTTAATGAAAAAGATGTGCCAGATGATGGCAACAGATATGGTATTGTTGGGCCACTTCAGTGGAATGCGTTGTTGAGTATTGAAGAGTTTTCAAACTCTGATTATGCAGGTGATAATATGCCTTTCTTAAAAGGTACAGAAGCAAGAAAATGGCTTGGTATTAACTGGATTATGCACACTGGTTTGCCATTGAATGCAACTGCACGTGATTGCTTTATTTTTCATCAATCAGCAATCGGTCATGCATCAGGCTGTGATGTAAAAACAGATGTTTCATGGCATGGTGATCATGCGTCACACTTTGTTAATAATATGTTATCTCAAGGATCTTGCCTTATTGATAATGACGGTGTTGTTAAAATTAAGTGTAAAGAAGCATAACTTATAAATTTTAATCATGCATAAGCCCCAAAAAGAAATTTGCTTTTTGGGGCCTTTTTTAGGAGAATAAAATGGCATATACAGATATAGATATTTGCTCAAATGCTCTGATTAGAGTTGGGGCAAGTTCAATATCATCTTTTGATGAAGCAACAGCAGAGGCAGAGGTTGCTAAAAACTTATATAATATTATAAAAAATTCACTTATATCATCATATCCTTGGAATTTTTCCTTAAAGCAGGCTCGTTTAAATAAACTTTCTTTTGTGCCTCAAGCTGACTTTAGATATGCATATCTTTTGCCAAATGATTGTTTGAGAGTTGTTTCTTGCGGAAATGATGCCAAGTCAAGAGGCCTTGAATATGTAATTAATGGAAAGTCTTTATATTCTAATGTTGATAATGCAATTATATCTTATGTTGCAGATATTAAAGAAGATGTAATGCCTAGCTTTTTTGTTGAACTTTTAATTGGCAAGCTGGCAAGTGATTTTTGCATTGCCTTGACTGAAAGCACTTCAAGAGCAGATTTCTTAAACAAAAGATATGAGGATGATTTTAAGCGTGCTAAATTATTGGATGCACAGCAAGCAACCCCAAAAAAGTTTGAAGACTTTACATTGATAAATGCAAGGAAATAAAAATGGTATTACATGTTAAAACAAATTTTACTTCTGGGCAGATTTCAAAAGAATTATATGGGCGAGGTGAGCTTAGCTTATATGAAAATGGTGCAAAGACCTTAAACAATGTTACAATAGCCCCAACAGGTGGAGTTTCAAGACGGTTGGGTACAAAATTTGTTGCTGAATTTGATAAAAAAGCAAAGTTAATCTCTTTTGATTTTAATGAAGAGCAAACTTATTTGCTTGCTTTTTTTGATGGTGAATTATTAATCTTTAAGGATGAGGTTTATATTACAAGATTGCAATCTCCATTTAAGGAAGAGCATCTTGATAAATTGAATTATACCCAAAGTGCAGATACACTTTTGATTGTTCATCAAGATGTTGAACCGCAACAAGTAACAAGAAACACTGGCGAGATATGGAAAATTGAGCCATGGGATTTTTATACAAAAGATGGTTTTGTTTATTGCCCTTATTTTAATTTTTTAATAAATCTCAAAAATTAACGCCTTCAACAACAACGGGATATTGCACATTGAGTGCAACAAGCTCTTTGTTTGTTGCAGCACACGTTGGATCTAGGATTAGGATAAATGATGGAGAAGTTTTAATAAAAGAAGTGGTTAGTAGCAAAATTGTTAAAGGAGATGTGACTAACTCTTTGTCTTCATTAAACTCATCTGTTGAGTGGAGCGAGAGCGCTTTATCAAATGCAAGAGGCTGGCCAAGATCTGTGACTTTTCATCAGGGAAGAACTGTGATTGGGGGATCAAAATCTTTGCCAAATCGTTTGTGGCTGTCTGTGTCTTCTGACTTGTTTAATTTTGATCTTGGCACCGGGCTTGATGATGAGGCTATTGAGTTTGCCATATTATCAGATAAAATTAATGCAATAGAAAATGTTGTATCAACCAGACACTTGTTGGTATTTACAAGTGGAGGTGAGTGGATGGTTACAGGGGAGCCATTAACGCCAATATCAATGTCATTAAGTCAACAAACACAAGTTGGCAGTTATGTGCATGCTGCAATGATGCCTCAAAACATTGACGGAGCAAGTATTTTTGTTTCTGCAAATGGGCGCCAATTGCGTGAGTTTTTGTTTTCTGATGTTGAGCAGGCTTATCAAGGAAAAGATTTGTGCTTGATGGCCCCAGATATTATGCAAAAACCAATTGACTATGCGTTTGATAAGCATAACTCTGTTTTGTATGTTGTGCTAGAAAATGGTGGTGTTTCATGTTATACATCTTATAGGACTGAGGCTGTATCTGGTTGGTCAAAGCTTGTAACAAATGGCTTATATGCATCTGTTGCAGTGGTGGGTGAAGATGTGTATTTTTGCATAAAACGCGGTGATAAATATTATATTGAAAAACAAGACAATAACTTTTTTACGGATTGTTCTTTTGCAAATGAATATGCAGATATGCAAACAAAAATTGCAATAAACCCTATTTTTGAGGGAAAAGAAATTAGGGTTTTGGCAGATGGGTACGATGTTGGAACCTATGAAGTGTTTGGTGGGTTTATAAACCTTATATATGGCGCAAAGAGTGTTAAGTATGGCTTTGAATATGAGCATGTTATTGAGCCTTTGCCACTGACTATTGATGGTAACAGAGTGAGCTCACCAAAGTCTTATAGGTTAACAGATAGTCAGTTTCGGATTATAAATTCAAAAACATTGCGATTATTATATAATGGCAAATATGTTGAGGTGCCATTATCAAAACTTGATAAACAAAGGCTTTTAGATATTCCACTTGATTGTTATAGTGGTGATGTTGAAATAAAGTCATTGGGATGGATAAGAGATCTTAAAAAAACAATGTGGAGCATTCATGGTGTTGAGCCATATGCGTTTACGTTACTTTCTGTAATAAATAATATAAAAACAGCAACAAAAGGAGGATAAAATATGGGTGGAGTAAATCCATTATCAATGGCAGTGATGGGAGGAACCATGATTGCAGATGAAATTCAAAATAAAAATAATCAAAAAACTCAGATAAACACTTTGCAAAAACAGCAACAAGCCGCGGTTAATGACAGAACAAATTTGTTGAACCAACAGCTTGCAAGTAGGCGTGCTGTTCTTGGCTCTATGGGTGTTTCAATGGATGGGTCAAATCAACGTGTTCAGCAAAAAGTAGTTGATGATAGTTATGAGGATATTGCAAACATTAACTCAGAATATGATAATAAATATCAAAGTGTTAATGATAAGTATAATCAAAGTGCTTATTCAACCGCAACATCATATGCAAGAAAAGTTTTGATATAAAAAAAATGCTTTCTTGGTATTTGTATACTAAGAAAGCATCTTTATTTGTTTTTAAAATTGCCATTTTAATCCGGCTTGAATACCATATCCTTGGCGACCACCTGTTGTGGCAAACGCCTCGGCGTATCCGCTCATGTTGTCTTTGCCTTGTTTGGTAAAGCCCAGCTTATATTCAGCGTATGGATCAACACTTAATTCTGGCAGAGCGATATTATCTGCTTTTATGTCTCCGCCAGCTTCAACATTCCAGTTATATCCTATACTTGCATATGGAGAGAATTGGTTGTCTAAGTGAGCAATAAACTTGAGCTCAGGATTGATATTAAATGCGTGTAATGCATCTGATCTTATCTCAACATTTGAAGCGTTTGTATAATTTGGGGTATAGCCATATAAATATGACATTGTTATGTTTGGTTGCAATATATATTGCTCACAATACATATTAATATCGTAGCCTGTTTTTAAGGATAGGGCTGCTGTATATGTCTCAAAATTTTCATGCCCAGCTGTGTTATATCCATCTATAAAATTGATACCCATGTTGGCAACAGCTCCTGCAAACCAGTTGTTTTTATCAAACATTGCTTTGGCACCAAAATTAATGCCATCTTGGTCAATTGTTACATCATCATATTTTTGCTCAGATTGTAAATAAGCAACGTATAATGAATATATGCCTTTGATGCCGTTTGAATAATATTGGGCTTTTGAATCAACTCCAAAAACACCTGCATATGTTTTGCTATCAACATTTATGCTGCCAAGATCAACATCTTCATCTGATGCATAAACTTTTATCCATGCGCCACCAATATCATAGTCATCTCCTGATGATCTGCCTTGTATTGGGCTATATGCATCTAATGCAGAAAGCATTTGTTTTGTAAAATCTATTGTTGCGTTGTATATGGTTTGTGTTGATACACTTTCTGTTTGAACAGATGGAGTGTAGCCTTCATCACCTTCTTTTCTGGTGAATGTGAATAAACCTTGGTTATATAAAACATCATATATATAAATTGGTGAAAGTGCTGTTGTTTCAATGCTTGAATCACCATTGTATTGTGTTGCATTAATAATGTCTGCATTTGTTGTGAATGTAACCTCTGTTTTATTCTCAACGCCGTGAGATATTATGTTCAACCCTTTGATGTCTAAAATGTTATTTTTACTATCAAATATATTGGCAGATATTGTATCCATTTTTTTTGCAGCCAAATCAACATCAAGATATAGGTTTGCAGTGTCATTTAATGTTACATTATCCAAGTTAATGGTTGATGCTGTATTGTTGATTAAGTCAAGCGCGCCACCATTAAAGTTTATTGTGTTGGTGCCACCACTTAAGAATGCATCATTGTTATATGATAACGTGCCATTGTTTAAGTTGTATGTTACATTTGTGTCTTGAGCTGTGCGGTTTAAGTCAACTTGCAGATTTGCAGTAACACCACTCATGCTGCCGTCAAAGTTAATGGTTCCGGAGTTGAAGTTGACAACTGTATTTGCATATGCTGAAGAAATATCTGTTGAGATATTTGAGTTGTTTATGCTCAATGTTGTGTTATCATCAGTAAAATATATATTTGATTTATAATCAGTATTATTTAAGGTGATAAGTGCATTTTTGCCAACACTTACGTCTGCATTCATCGTTGCATCATTTATTGTTAAAACTGATGATTCTAACATTGTGATGCTGCCATCTGTTATGTTGTTGTTGCGCGCGTTTATGGTTAAGTCGCCAGTTAGGTCGCCAGTTCCTGCACTTTCTTCAGTAGACATTTCATAACTACGAGGAGTTGTTATTGATGTGATGGCCGATGCAAGAGAATTTTCCCCCACTAATACTTCATACGTTAAACCATTTGTTGCAGTGTTTAAGTTTATTGTATAATTTTGGCTTAAAATTGAGTATGTTTCAGAGTTTGCAAAAGGATTTACGGTTACGCTGCCAGCTTCAAATATATTAATTGTGCCAGTTATGCCTGAAATGTTTTGGAATGAGCCTGTGTTTAACATATTAACAATGTTGACAGTTACTTCTCCACTTGCGTTGCCAGCTATGGTATCTGATATGATATCTCCGTTTGATATATCTAACCTCATATCAACATCAAGACTTGAGCCATCAACAAAACTAGAGGTGCCTAATGCATGAGAGCCTATTTGATTGTTGGCAATGTTTAAGGTGCTTGAAGAAGTAGCTGAAAAACCCACAAGGTTTTCTAATGATGCACCAGAGTTTATGGTTAATGTAGTGTCGTTTCCAAGATTTATGCTGCCACCATTGAATGCAGAGTTAAGTATCAAATTATTATTTAAGTTTAATGTTCCTGAATTTGATATTGTATTGTTAGTTGTTAATGCTTCATTTAATGTTGTGGTGCCAGAAAAAACAACTGAACCTGTATCTGTTGTTGTGATTGCGCCGTTAATTTGTGCATTATTAAATGATGTAGTACCTGAATTAACGCTTATTGTGTTTGCTATTTCTGAGTTTGTAAAAGAGCTTGTGCCTGTGGTTGTGATTGCTCCAGTTTGAGTAATGTTGCCTGTTATTGCAGAGTTGTTTAAGGTTATTGTTCCTTGGTTTGCAATTGATCCAACAATGCTTGAGTTGTTTGCTGTAATGTTTGAGTCGTTTGTAATTGACGAAGTAACATTTGAATTAAATATCGTTGTTGCATTGTTTGTAATACTGTTTGCATTTACAGCTCCATTAAAAGTTGTTGTTCCGTTTGCAATATTAATTGAGTTTGCATCTGTTTGTGTTTGAAAATATATATTGCCTTCTTTTGTGTCATCAGAGTTGATGAAAATGTTTGCGCTTCCGGCTATTGCGCTTGCAAAAGTAGTTGAGTTGCCAGTGTCTGCATTGATGTTTATTGTGCCAGCGTTTGCATCAACAAAACTATTTGTAAAGCCACTTATCATATTAACATTATTAATGTTTAAAGTTTGCCCTGAGTTGATAATAATGCCATCAGCACTGTTTGAAGCAGCAATGCTATTTTTGTTTCCGTTAATTGTTAAAGTGCTGCCTTTTAAGGTGCCAAGTGTTTGTGTGACCGCCTCTATACCAGCCATATTATATGATCTTTCAGATGTGGTATCTATCACAGCGTCATTTAAGGTGTATGCTTTTTTTAAGGTTAATAAACCTGTTAAAGGATCATATAAAATGGCGTCATAATCTGAGTTTATTACCTCATCATTGGATAAATCTATAATGCCAGAAAGGTCACTGGACAAGTTTACTTGAATTTGAGATGCGGTTTGTGAGCCGATAATGTTTATTTGGCTTATAACAATTTTTCCTGCATTTTCGGTAGACAATGTTCCGCTGAGTGTGTCGCCACTTAAGGTTGAAACATCAATATCAAGACCATAATTGATATTGCCTGTAAGTTCTAGGGTTCCTAAGTTGGTTTCTCTGATATGATTGTCAATTGTGCTTATTGTTGCACCTGTGTTGACCTCAAAATTTGTACTGCCCAAAAAATGTGCATTTGCACCAAGAAGAGCCAGTGTGCCAGATGTTAATTTGTATGTGCCACTACCAGAAAAAGTATCATAGGTTTGAATTTGGTAAGTGTTTGCAGAACTTAAGTTGATGGTACCATCGTTGTATATGGCGTTGGAAATGCCTGCGGCTGTGTTGCCCTTAAACATAATATTTGCATTATTTGCCAAGATATTAATTGTTGCATTTTCAATGTTATATATTGCACCACCTGCTGTGGTTGCGTTGTTTTCTATAAAGTTTGCCTCAATTGATATATCACCCAGAGTTGAGTTATTATATATTGCGCCACCATTGTTTGCTTCATTTGCATAGAATGACGTTGATTTTCCGTCTTTTGAAGATATTTCTATATTTGTTTTTGCAGCTCTTGTGCCTGAAACTAAATTTGTGATATAAATTGCGCCGCCGTCATTGTTTGCGGCATTGGCCGTAAATGTTGAGCCATATATATTAGTTTCATAAGCAGCTGATGCCGATGTTGAGTTTGCAATGACATAAATTGCACCACCCCAGTCGGTCATAACATCACCGGCTAAGTTTTTGCCGTTGTTTTCAAATGAGCCTATGATGCTACTTATATCAACCCTGTTAAAAATTGCTCCACCAGCAGCATTGCCTGCTTGAGATTGCGTATAATTGTTTATAAAGTTGCCAGTAATACTTGAAATAGTTGATCCGGTGCTGTTTGATATTGCGCCACCATTAGCACCTGTTTTGCCGATTGCACTATTGCTTATAAAATCCCCATTAATGCCTGTAATTGTGCTTGTATAGTTATGAATTGCACCACCAAAAGCTGTATTGTTATTACTAATGGTATTGTTGCTTATAAAATCACCTGTAACCTGCGTGATTTTTGAACCAGAAGTTGTCATTGCACCGCCCGTTGAGAAGCTGTTGCCTGTTGTGTGGCTAACATTGCCTATGAATGAGCTTTTGATGGTTATGAGGGTGCCACCTGTGATTTGAAGCGCGCCTGCTTGTGCTTCAGATGCATTTATCATGGAGTTGCCTACAAAGTCACCTGTTAAGTTAATGCTTGCAGATGACGTTAATGACAATGCTCCACCACTTGATGAAGTTGATTTAATGTTTACAAAACTGTTGACTAAGTCTGTGTTTCTGGCTACATAAGAAAGCCTTGAGCCAAGGCCTTGTGCAATTAAGTCTGGATTTGCTGCAGTTGTAACTTCTAATTTTTTATTGCCATTTGCATCTTCAACCCAATTAAAAGATGTGGCCGTTGATGTGCCATCGCCTAAGGTTTTGTCAAATGCCACAGATAATGGTTGCGCTGTGATTGATCCTGCATTATCCCAATATCTTGTTATTATAAAGTTTGAAGTTTCACCACTGCTTAAGAGGTTTAATGAATATGAGCTGTCATTATTAAGAGTTGTTTCAGTTAATTTGTTTTTGTCTGTTGGCAATTGTGCGTTTGCGTTTGAAAACGCAAATAAAGCAACCCCTGCAACTGAAAATAACAAATTTTTTTTCATATAATCCTCTTGTTTAAAATTCTTAAGCAAATATTTTATTTTATTTTAATTCTATAATAATTAAAATATTGTTAATGTTGGTTTATTAGAATTCCCATCTTATTCCGGCCTCAACTCCGTAGCCTTCTCTGCCGCCGGTTGACGCTGTTACCTCAACAAAAGTATCTATTTCATCGTCAAATTTTCTGGATGTACCTATTCTGAACTCTGCGTATGGATCAACAGATACATTTGGCAATGCAATGTCATTTGCAGTTACTTCTGATGCATCAATTATATTCCAGTTGTATGCTGCTCCTGTATATATTTGTCTGTTTGTTTCTAGGTTTTTAATAAGTTTTAACTCTGGGGTTATTTGCAAAGCATTTAAGTTTTGACTTGATATTCTTATGTTTGATGAATTGTCATAAGAAGGAGTGTAAATGTGTGTGTAAGACAGCATTAAAGATGGTTGCAGAATATATGTGTCATCGCTTAAAAAGTGATTGTATCCAGTTTTTGTGGCAAAGCCAGCAGAATACATTGCAAAGTCTTCATTGCCGAACATATTGCTTGCATCTGCAAAACTTGCTGCAATGTTTGCTGTTGCTCCTGCAAAGAAATTGTTGTTTGTAAATAAAGCTCTTAAGCCTAATACAAAACCATCTTGGTCAATTTTTATATCGTCATATTCTTGTCTTGAGTTTGTGTATCCACCATATAATGAATATATTCCACTCCAACAATTGCTGTAGAAATATGTTGGGCTGTCAGCACCAAATAACGCACCATAAGCCTCATTGTCAACAATATAGCCATTGCTTAAGTTGACGTCTTCTTTTTTGCCAAATGGTCTGAACCAAATATTATCTGCTTTTGAAGCATCACCTGATGACATTGATTTATATGGCATTGGTGATTGTGTGCCAAAGTTTGCAAATGCTTCTTTATAAACAGTGATGCTTGATAGGTATTGAGATTGCTTTGCAACTATGCTATCAACAATTGCAGGGTTGAATTCTTTGTATTCTGTATCAACAAAAGTCAATAAACCATCTGATGATAATTTTGATGAATCAACATTATATTTGTATTCATAAATTGGATCAATAATTTCTAATATATCAGATGAGATTGTAAAGTTGCCACCACCAGTGCCATCAGTGACGCTGACTGTTGTTTGTCCTTGTTTTTCTGATGTTAAGAATATGCTTGAAATGTTGATTTGATTATCTTTATTGACATATTCTTTGATGCTATCTGCGGTTGCGTTTTTTAAGTCAACGTCAATCATAATATTTAAATTTGAGCTAAGATTCCAGTTTTTTGCGCTCAAGTTGTCCATTATGCCATTTTGCAGATTTAGGGTAGGGGTGTTTGATACATAAAAAGCGTTGTTAAAAAATACAGCGTCTTTGCCAATAGATAATGTGCCGCCATTTAAGTGTGCATCACCATTAAAGCTTGAGACATCTGAATTTATGGTCACTTCTTTTTTGAAGTAGACATCTCCGCTGCCAGATAATGTTGAGTTTAAGGTGGCATCTGTTATGGTCAATGATTTGCCATTTATGTTTATGTCATCTGCGTTTATGCTATATCCATTGCCATCAAGGCTTAAGCTATTGCCATATAAGGTAAGTTGAGATGTTATGTCTTCATCTGCTGTGGTCATAGAATATGCTTTTTGCTCAACAAGTGATGAAAACGCTGTGTTAAGATTTGCATAACTAAATGTAATATCTCCGCTTGTTGTTGAGTAACCTATAAAATATCCGTTTTCATAATCTTCTGAAGAGCCATTTGTTATAATGTCAACACCTTCTAAGGATATGTTGTTTTTTATGGTTCCGTCTGCAACTTTTACAACGCTTTCAATTTGAGATGCATCATCTATGATGTTTAATTGTGTTATATAAATTTTGTCATTGCCAGCTGCGTTTGCGGTTATTTTATCTGCAGTTTGATTTGATAGCTTTACATCAAGGCTTAAGTCTAAGCTATTTGAATTTGTTGCTATTGTGTTAAACTCGATGTCTTGAATTTGGTTGTTTATCAGATTTAATGCGCCGCCGTTGGCGTTTATACTCACATTTGAGAACTCTGCACTTGTGCCGACATTAAATGTGCCAGAATCTAGAGAAATGTTGTTGCCGCTTATTTTGCCATTTGCAAAAATATCTCCCTGTGCTTTGATAATGCCCATGCCTGTGATATCATTGTTTAAGGTAATGCTTTTATCTGCTGCTGCAATTAAGCTTATTGTGCCACCAAAATTATTTTCTATATCTGCTTGTGATCCTAATATAGTATCATAAAAATCTGCTTTTATATTGAGATCACCAGAGCTCTTTATGAAGTTGCCATCAAATCCATCAATTGACTTTATATCGGTTAGAGTTAAGGTTTGCCCAGATGCTATGGTAGCGCCTGTTTGATTGTTGCCGATTATATCATAATTATTACCAGAGATGCTCAGCCAATCTCCTTTTAGTTCTCCTAATGAGGCAGAAGCTTTTCTGCCATCTTCATCTGAACCCATTACAAATACTTTTTCATTAATAGGTAATGAGAATGCGTCATTTATATCTGCAATTGCAAAGATAAGCTCACCGTTAGTATTATTATAACTCATTAAAAGGCTATCTAAAACCTCTTGTGTTGTATGAACATTTATTGTTGGAGACAAGGCAAGTGCCGCAGTTAACTCTGCGTTATCTGTAACGTTTATTGTTGGCACCATTGATACGTTGCCCAAAACGTTTAATTCAGAAATAAAGAAAGTATTGCCATTGGCATTAAAATTGCCAATAAGTTTATCAGAAGTCTTGTCTGTTACATTAATGTCAAAGCCAATGAAGGCGTCATCATTCAAACTTAAATTGCCAATGTTTGTTTCTCTTATTGTATTATCAACAGTTGATAGTTTTGTGTCCTCAAACAATTTTAAGTTTGAGTTTGTTGCAAAGTTGGCGTTGTCTCCTGATAAAATTAAAGTCCCTGTTTGCAAGTTGTAGTTGCCGTTGCCTGTAAAGGCATCATAAGATGTTATGCTATAATCATCTTGGCTATTTAAGTTAATTGTGCCTGTATTATAAATTGCGTTTGAGGTTGCATTTGATTTGTTGCCAGAAAAAATGATATCTTGACTTTTGGCAGTGATTGATAGTGTGCCCTCATTATATATTGCACCGCCGTTTGCTGTTCCTGACGCTGCTATTGAGTTGTTTATAAACGAGCTATCAAATAAATTTATGATACCTGTATTATAGATGGCGCCACCTTTTGCAATGCCACCTGTTACACTGTTGCTTGTAAAATCGCCGGTAATGCTTTCTATGGTTCCCAGAACGTTATATATGGCTCCGCCACCAGAATTGCCTCCTGCGGTTACTGTGTTTGAGGTGAAATCACCGATGATTGAGCCTATTAAATTTTCTTCTACGCTGCTGTTAAATGTTGTGTTATAAATGGCACCGCCAAAACTCTCATAAAATGTAGACTTACTAGAGTTTGAGGTAAAGTCTCCAACAATTGATGCGATACTATCTCTATTAAATATTGCCCCACCTGCTGCGGAGTATGTGCCACTAATAGTGTTTGAAATATTGGAAGTAAAGTCTGCTTCTATGTTGCCGATGTGACCACCGTCATTATAAATTGCACCTCCAAAAGCATAATCAACAGTCTCATTTTTGTTGTTGGTAAATGATGAACCGGTTATGGAATTGATTGTGCCTGTGTTATAAATTGCTCCACCTCTTTTTGCGGAGTTGTTATTAAATGTTGTGTTGCTTATTGTTGATCCAAGTGTGCTTGAGTTGTGAATTGCACCACCATTTATGCTTGCTTTATTACCGCTGAAATTTGTGTTGTTAATTATAAATATTGAGCCTGAGCTATTTGCAATAGCACCACCACTAGAGCCACTGTTGTTTTCAAACAAAGTTGTTGAGCTGCTGTCTTTGTTTATGTTTAAGACACCTGATAAGTAGCTATTAATTGCTCCCCCAGTGTATCCTGCTGCTACAATGGTATTAACGTTTCTTGAAAAAGTTGAGCCAATAATATTAATGGTGCCTGTTGAGCCAATTACGTTTTTTGTATTATCAGCAAAAACAGAGTTGGTTATTGTTGCAACTCCTGTATTGGACAAGGCAGCAGATCCTGAGCTTCCACCAAAGTTGTTTTTGAAGATTGAGTTATCAATAATCATTTGAGAATTGTTTCTTAATACTCCTCCTGCATATGATGAAGAATTATTTGAGAATGTTGTATTATATATTTCTGTTAAACCAGAGTTGCTTATAAACCCTCCTAAGTTGCTTGAAGCGGATGTTGCCTCAAAATTTGTTATATCATCAACATCTTTAATAACTAACTTTTTGTCTGCAGCAACGATAATGCCACCATACCCTTGGCCATCAATTATATATGAGTTGCCTGTGCCTACAATTTCTAAAGAATTGCCTGCCAAAGTGCCAAGATCTTTTTCTACTAATTCGTTTTCAAAGAAGGTGTATACCTTGTTGTCTTCATTTAGTTGAACAACGTCTGCTAAGGTAAGTCGACCAATGGTTAAGATGCCAGTGTCTTCTTGATATGCGGTTGCTTTGTAATAGCCATTTACATCATCATTGTTAATATCTAAGCTGTTTATATCTAGGTTGATTTTTCCAAGAATGGAGCTGTTGTTTGAGATGTCTAAGTTAACTGTTTTGGCAGACATATCAGTTATTAATTTTAAGCTATCAACGATAATGTTGCCAGAGCCAGCAACAGAGCTTGCATTAATTGTATCTATAGTTGCGTTGTTTAAGCTTGCCTCAAGGCTATAATTTAAGTTGCCAGTTAAGGTTAAGGCTCCAAGACTTGTGCTATTGATATCATTGTCAATTGTTGACACTCGCCCACCTGTGACATTGAGCTTTGATGTAAAAATTCCAGTTGCACTTCTTAAGTTTAAGTTGCCACTTTGTAAATGATATGTGCCTGAACCACTGAAAATGTCATATGAAATGATACTACTATCTGCATCTGAATTGAAATAAACATTGCTGGTGTTTTGAATGGCGTTTGATGTGCTGCCTTCAAAGTTGCCAGAAAATAATGTGCTTTTGCCATCAGTTGCATTAATGTAAACGGTGCCAGTATTATAAATTGCGCCACCATATACTTTGACTCCAATAGATTTGTTGTTTTCAAATGAGCTGTTGGTTATTGTTAATGTTTTGCCGCTGTTGTTTTCTATAGCACCGCCTCGGCCGTTTTGAAGAGTACTTTGTGCAGTGCTGTTTTTTATAACAGAGTCAGATATTGTTGTGGTGGCATTGTTAAATATTGCGCCACCTTGTGCTGCTTTGTTGTATGAAACAACGCTGTTGCCATCAAAAATGGCATTACTAATAGTGGCTGTTCCCTCAAGACGCAGAGCACCTCCTTGAAGGTTTGAATTTGAAGTTGTGGCACTTACTTTGTTATTTATAAAACTTGTATTGTCAATGGTTAATGAACCACCACTTTGGATTGCGCCACCAGAAATGGCAACCGCGCTGTCAATTGTGTAATTGTTTGCAAAATAACTATCTTTAATTGATAATATTGAACTTGGGTAATGATTGTATATAGCGCCACCAATCAAGCTTGAATTCTTCTCAAAATTTGAGCCACTTATTGTGATCTCAGAATATAGAGAAGAGTATATTGCGCCACCTCCAGATGTGCCAACATTGTTTGTAAATGTTGAATCTGTTATTTTGGCATAGCCAGTTGCATCTCCGTCGATATGTCCGCCATTATAGAAGGCTCCGCCCCATTGTGTTGTGTTTTGATCAAATGTTGTGTTGTCAATATCAATCTCGCCAATAAAATTTAAGATAGCGCCGCCTCTTTGTGCGCTTTTATTTTTTGTAAATTCTGCATTTGAGATGTTTGCAATACCTTTGTTGATGATTGCGCCACCACCACTCCCAGACACATAACTACTTGTTGATCCAGTTCTGGAGTTTTCATTAAAGGTTGTGCCATCAATTGTAAGATTTGCCAAGCTTTCGTTGTATATTGCGCCGCCAGAGGCTCCGGCTGTTGTACTTGAGACTTGATTGTTATCAAAACTTCCGCCAATTATTGATGCTGTGCCAAGATTGTATATTGCACCACCATAAATTGATGCTGTATTGTTTGAGTAGACTGTGTTTGTAGAGCTATAAGTGCTGGTGCTTCCAACTTGTATTGCTCCGCCATAAGAGGCAGAGTTTTTATAAAAATAAGAGTTGTTGGCAGTCGCTGTTTTTGCATATATAAATATGGCGCCACCATACATAGCTGTATTATTTGTAAAGTCAGAGTTTTCAACACTTAACTCACCTCTTGTGCCAATTGCTCCACCACCAGCTGTGTTTTTTATTGAAGTTGATTCATTATTATGAAAAATTGAGTCTTCAATATCAAGCTTGTAATCTCCGTTTGATATTGCCCCACCATTGACGCTTGCGGTGTTGTTTATAAAAGATGAGCTCTTTATGGTGGCATTGCCGCCACTAGAAATTGCACCACCACTTGAGGTGGCTGTGCTGTTAGAAATATTTGTATCTGAAATATTTAATGTACCTGAAGCATTATATATAACGCCGCCAAAGGAACCCCTGCCATTTTGAAATAACATATTGTTGACATTGATAGTGCCGCCAGAATTGCGCAAAGCTAGCATGCTATTGCCATCAAACAAATACACATTGTCTGTATTGGTGGAATTTGCTGAGGTAATTATCAGGTTTCCGCTTGCATCTAAACTTATGGCATTGCTTAAGTTGCCTATAATATTGAAAATGCCGCCGATCATCTGAGATGACGTTGCTGGTGAAGATAGGTTGTAATCTCCAGTCTGAGTGAATGTTCTTGTGCCAGATCCAGCGCGAAGGTCTTCAAAATCACCTGCGTGGGCGTTTATAGCCCCCATTGCAAGTAGCAAAGAGGTTGAAAAAAGTAGTTTATGTCTTAATCCATAGTTCATCTTATTTTATAAAATAAATCATAACGGTTAATTTTTTGTTAAATTATCTCCCTTTGATGTTGTTTTTGCTAGAGTTTTTGTAAATATTGAGTCAAATCAGAGTCTTATGGCAATGCTTGTTTATTTTTAAATAACTACTTGTGAGTTTAACTATTCTTGTTTTTTCTTTCAGGCTCTATAATTGTTTCTTTCAAAATCAAACCGCCTGCATAGCCGCCAG
>CAYJOO010000004.1:0-26603 GCA_964371845.1 uncultured Azospirillaceae bacterium
TGAACGGGCTTTTAAAGGCAGGTATTGAACTTGACCGAAAAGTTCTTGCTGATATTGCCCTTAAAGAGCCTGCAAATTTTGCTAAGCTTGTTGAGCAAGCAAAATCTGCACTTAATAAATAAGAATAGTCTGTTTATTAAACACATATATAAAAAAGTTAAGTTGATGTTCGGCTTAACTTTTTTTATTTTAAATTATACAAAAGAGAGAAAACATGGAAGAGTTAAAACATAGAATTATAAGTGCAATTGATGTGTGTCACAATATAAAAGAGATTGAAGAGCTTAGAGTGCAATACTTTGGCAAATCAGGTGAGTTTTCTTTGTTGATGAAAAACTTGGGCACAATGGCACCAGAACAAAGAGCAGAACAAGGAAAAATATTAAACATTATAAAAGCAGAGCTTGAGGCCGCACTTAATAGCAAAAAAACTTTTTTGGAGGCAAAAGAACTTGATGAAAAATTAAAAGCAGATGCGGTTGATATTACATTGCCAGTCAGAGATGGTGGCTTTGGAGCAATTCATCCAATATCTAGAATTTATCAAGAGATTGTTGCTATTTTTGCAAAAATGGGGTTTGAAGTTGCCGAAGGTCCTGATATTGAAGACCAGTTTCATAACTTTAATGCATTAAACACACCGGCAAACCACCCTGCCCGCCAAATGCAAGATACTTTTTATGTTAAAAACCCAAACTCTGATGATGCAGATGACAACTATGTTGTGCGCACACAAACCTCTTGTGTGCAAGTAAGAACAATGGAAAAAGGCAAGCTGCCAATTCGTATTATTGCTCCGGGCAGAACATATCGCTCAGATTCTGATGCGACCCACTCTCCAATGTTTCATCAAGTTGAAGGACTGGTTATTGATAAAAACATTAATTTTGGACACTTGAAAGCTTGCTTGAATGAGTTTTTAAGGCAGTTTTTTGAGCTTGATGAAGTGCCTTTGCGCTATCGTCCATCGTTTTTTCCGTTTACGGAGCCTTCTGCAGAGATTGATATTGCCTGCAAAAAATCAAAAGAAGAACTAAAAATTGGCGAAGGTACGGATTGGCTAGAAATTCTTGGCTGTGGCATGGTGCACCCAAATGTGTTGCGTGCTGGAGGTATTGATCCTGATGAGTATCAGGGGTTTGCATTTGGCGCAGGGATTGATCGCTTGGCAATGTTAAAATATGGCATTCCTGACTTGAGAACGTTTTTTGAATCAGATGTTAGGTGGCTTAAGAATTATGGATTTAATCCAACAGGAGAAGTATTATGAAATTTAGTTTGTCATGGTTAAAAAACCACTTAGAAACAACAGCAAGCGTTGCAGAAATTGCAGAGACATTAGATAGAATCGGCCTTGAGGTTGAAGAGCTTATTGACCCTTCTGTTAACTTAAGAAACTTTGTAATTGCAGAGATTACAACTGCAGAACAGCACCCAAATGCAGATAGGCTAAGATTATTAAATGTTTTTGATGGCACAAACAATCATCAAGTGGTTTGTGGCGCGCCAAATGCAAAAGCAGGCCTTAAAGGAGTTTTTGCAAAAGCAGGAGATGTTATTCCGCTTTATAATGAAGTATTAAAAGTTGGCAAAATTAGAGATGTTGAAAGCTTTGGCATGATGTGCTCTGAAAAAGAGCTGTTGTTATCTGATGAGCATGATGGCATTATTGAGCTATCATCTGAAGCAGTTGTTGGCCAAAGCGCTGATACAGCATTTGATATTGATGTGGTTTTTGAGGTTAATATAACTCCAAACAGAGCAGAATGTTTGGGTGTTAGAGGTATTGCTCGTGATTTGGCTGCAGCAGGATTGGGAGTTTTGAAGCCTTTGGATATTGCAAAAATTTCAACAAACGGAGCATGCCCAATATCTATTACAATTGAAGATCAGATTGCTTGTCCAAATTATGTTGGGCGCTTGATTGCAAATGTTGATAATTCAAAACAAAGCCCAGAGTGGTTAAAAAAGCGTTTGAGCTCTATTGGCTTGAAGCCGATTTCTCCACTTGTTGATATCACCAACTTTATTAACTTTGATTTGGCGCACCCTATGCACGCTTTTGATGCAGATAAGCTAAAAGGCAATATTGTTGTGCGCAATGCAAAAGAAGGCGAAAAATTTGTTGCCTTAAATGAAGTAGAATATAGCCTTGATACAAAAGCTCTTGGAGTGTGTGATGATGAAGGTGTGCAATGTTTGGCTGGTATTATGGGCGGGTTAAATAAAGGATGTTGTGAAACAACAAAAAATATCTTTTTAGAGTGCGCCGTGTTTAATGCAGAAAATGTTGCAAGAACTGGGCGCAAGTTTGGTTTGGAGTCTGATTCAAGATATAGATATGAGCGCTATGTTGATAAGACAAATGCAAAAGAAGTATCTGACTATGCAACCTCTCTTATCTTAAGCATTTGTGGTGGTAGTGCCTCTGATGTTTATTCTGCAGGCTCAGATGTTGCAACCCCTGTAGTTGCAACGCTTAGAAAAAACAGAATCAAAAACTTTATTGGGCTTGATGTAGATGCCGATAAGCAAAAAGAGATATTAGAAACTTTGGGCTTTGCTGTAAAAGATTTGGGAGACAAGTTTGAGGCAACAACTCCGTCTTGGAGGGGCGATATTGAGGGCGAGCATGACCTTGTTGAAGAAATATTGCGCATGGTTGGGTTGGATAACGTGCCAATGATTAAGCTTCCAGAGGCTGAAAGCAAAAACCCATTAACACAAAAACAAAAAACAGTCATAGAGGTTAAAAAAACTTTGGCTGCAAAAGGCATGTTTGAAACTGTGACATTCTCTTTTTCTGATGCAAAAATTTGTGAGCATTTTAGAAACGGCAATGATGGAGTTATGATTATTAATCCAATATCTCAAGACTTAAATGAGATGCGCCCTTCAATTTTGCCAAACCTTATTATGGGTGCAAAAAACAACATTGCAAAAAACTATAATGATGTTTGCATCTTTGAGGTTGGTCCGCAGTTTTTTGGGCCTAACCCAACAGAGCAAAGTCTTGTTGCATCTGGGATTAGGACAGGTTTGACAACTGCAAAACATTGGGCAGAAAAACCTAGGTCTTTTGATGTTTTTGATGTGAAGAAAGATGCGTTGGAGGTTATTGGCATTATCAACTCTGGCCTTAAAGACACTGCACAAGTTGTGGCAGAAGCACCGAGCTATTATCACCCAAACAGAAGTGGCGCAATAAAGCTTGGCAAAAATGTTATTGCATATTTTGGGGACATTCACCCAAGTATTCAAAAGCAACTTGGCATCAAGCAAAACATTTGTTGTTTTGAAGTATTTTTAGAAAATATTCCGATGGCAAAAGGCGGTGCAAAAAAGCTTGAGACATATCAGTTGCAGCCTGTTATAAAAGACTTGGCATTTGTGGTTGAAAAAGATGTAAAAGCAATAAACCTTATTACATCTATTAAAAACGCAGATAAAAACCTTATACAAGAGGTGCATATTTTTGATGTGTTTGAAGGTGGCAATTTGGAAGAAGGCAAAAAATCTGTTGCGTTGTCCTTAAAACTGCAACCAAAAGACAAAACCTTAACTGATAAAGATATTGAAGACTTGATCTTTAAGGTTGCATCTGAAGTTGCAAAAAAGACTGCCGGAGTCTTAAGAGACGGCAGCTAATATTTTGGAAAATAACAATTGAGGTGGCAAAAGCCACCTCTTTTTTTGAGAAAATTTACAAAAAAATCATAAATGTGACAAAAAAAATCTTGACTCTTAGAAAACTTTCTAATAAAACAGTACTCGATATTGAAATTAACAAATTATTACTAACCGCGGCACTTGCCGCAAAAATTAAAAAAATTATGGCAATAAACATCGCAGCTATAGTACTAGCTGTAGCAGCAGTACTAGGAATTGCTTTTTTTATTCTCTATGTCAGAGAATTAAAGAAAAGCAAGAGAAGTAAAAACATTAACTTTTCCGTAATCGAGTATGTGCTCGAGGGTGGGAAAGAACCTTTTGTTAAGAACCTTATCAGTAGAAATGCTGATATCGTTTCAAAAATGGATGCCGCTGCACTTAGCAACGAAGACATCCAAAAAATTAATACTAACAAGCGCATCATAGCGCTAGTTAGAGAAGTTGAGGAGGATGCAAAAGCGGAACGAAACCGCCCTCTTCAAAATCTATTCTCAAAGAAAGCTGAGAAAAACGATGAGAATGAATACTAAACTCATCAAAAAAATAGTTAGGGATTGTTTTTACAATCCCTTTTTTTAGCTTGTTTATATTCTTGACTACGTAAAAACTATAGGATATGTTAATGTTGAAAACTTAATTATTACTAACTTAAACCAAAAAAAAATGGAAAATGAAATCATTATCCTATGGGGAATCATCATTGCCCTATCAATTACTCTTTTATATGCTATGAAGCGTATTAGAAAAGAGAGTTCTATTAAAAACTTTTATATAGAGGTATCCAAAAAACAAGAAGCAGACCTTGCCTCTATGAAGGATGGATATGAGCATTATAAAAGACTGTATGAGCAAGAAAAGAAAATGCTCAACGTGGCAATTGACTTGGTAATAAAGTCAAGCCCAAACACAAATTTTTATTGGTTGCTGAGAAATATGGCAAAATATTCCGATAAAAAAGCAGCCAAAGATCTTTTGGCAAGGTATAATCAAATAAAATAAAATATAAGCCATGAATTTTCATGGCTTTTTTTGTGTTGCTACTATAATTTTTTCTATGGCACTTGCCTCAAAGGGATTGATTTTTATTTTTGGAATATCTTGATAATAATCATCATGTGGCATTCTCTCATATTCTTTTGAGAGCTCCACAACCAGGTGTATTCTTTGTTTTTTTATATATGGTAGCTTGATAATTCCAACGCCGCGAACCTCCAACAAACCTGCAATATTTTTGCAAGCGTGCGCATAAGCTCCATCAAAGTCAACCCTGTCATCACAAATAAGCTTTGCTTTGTGAGTTATAATAGCTCTTAAGGCGATATCTGACTTGCCAGAGCCAGAGGCGCCCATTATTAAGACGCCTTTGTTTTTGAGCTTTATGGCGGTTGCGTGTATGTTTTGCATTATTTCTTTTTTCTGTGCTCTTTTTTGAATGTTCTAAACACCAAAACAAATAACAACGGAATGGCAATAAGCCCCAATGCAGTACCTAATAACATTCCATAAAACACAGGAACGCCGATTGCTTTTCTGGCGGCAGCACCTGCCCCTGTTGCAACAATCATTGGCAACACACCCAAGATAAAGGTAAATGCTGTCATTAATACTGCTCTAAAGCGTTCTTTGGTGCCTATCATTGCAGATTTTACAACGTCTTTGCCTTTCTCAAGCTCCGCTTTTGAAAACTCAACAATAAGAATTGCGTTTTTGGCAGCCAGGCCAACAAGCAATATAAGCCCAAGCTGAGAATATATACTAAGTGAGAGGTTGCAAATAAACAAGCCTAATAACGCGCCCAACATTGCAACAAATACTGACAGCAATACCGGAACGGGAGTTGTCCAACTTTCATACTGAGCAACCAAGAACAAATATGCAAACGTTAATGCCAATATAATAAGATAGCTGATTTGTCCTTGAGCATCTTGCTCTTGATATGTCATGCCTGACCACTCAAAACCATATCCTTCTGGCAGTTCTTGTGCTGCAAGCTTTGTTAATGCGGTCATAACATCACCTGTTGAGTATCTGGGGTGAGCCATTATTGTTAAGTTGGCAGATGGGTACTGGTTGTAGCGAGTTACGGTTCTTGGTGATAAAATCTTATCTAAGTCAACCAATGCAGACATTGGTACGAGTTTGCCAGTAGTTGATGTTACAAAAAGCTCATTAATCGAATCGATATTTTTACGATACTTCCAATCTGCCTGAAGCATAACCTTGTTAACTTGAGTGCCAAAGTTTACGTCATTGATATAACTTGAGCCAAGATAATTTTGCAATGTGGCAAAAATATCTGCAACATTTACATTCATGGCATTTGCCTTGTCTCTGTCAACATCAACAAACACTGTTGGGGTTTGCGCTGTGTATGATGTAAAGGCAAAAATAACCTCTGGCAGATCGATTACTTGAGCCAAAAACTTTTGTGTTAACTCATCAAGTTTTTGTGGGTCTGCACTATCTTGAGATTGAATACGCATGTCAATACCACCTGACATACCCAGTCCAGGAATTGATGGTGGCTCAAAAAAGTTTATTTGTGCCTCAGGAAAAACAGAGCTTTTCATTCTTAACGTATTTAATATACTTGTTGAGTGGAGCTCTGCAGAATTTCTGTCTGCCCATGGCTCCAAGATGATAATTGAGGATGCCATGTTCTCTCCGCCACCGCCCATAAATGACATACCAGAGATGTTTAAGACGTTTGCAACACCTTCTTGTTGACTATATACGTTGTATAAATCATCTAATAGTTTTTCTGTTCTTTCTTTGGTTGCACCTTCTGGCAGTTGTACTGCTGAGAAAATAACGCCTTGATCTTCTGCTGGCAAAAAGCTTGATGAAGAAATCTTTAAGACACCAAAGCAAAGGGCAACAATAAGAGCCAAAAATAAAGCAACAACACTTGTTTTTCTGGCAATTGCGGCAACAATTGCTGTGTACTTATTTCTGGCAAAGTTTAATTTGATATTAAACCAATGCAAGATGCCTTTGGTTGGTTCTTTTAATGGTTTTAACATTGTTGCGCA
Organism: uncultured Azospirillaceae bacterium; assembly: GCA_964371845.1. Taxonomy (GTDB): domain Bacteria; phylum Pseudomonadota; class Alphaproteobacteria; order RF32; family CAG-239; genus JAWXUC01. Next base: position 6,705 of record CAYJOO010000004.1, read on the forward strand.
CAACGCAGGTGACAAAGTTAAGGCATTCAGCGATGAAAACACAACAGCCGTTGAAATTGCCACTGCAAATTGTTGATAAATCTTGCCTGGGATACCACCCAAGAAACCAACGGGAACAAAAATTGCAAGCAATACCAATGTGGTTGCAATAACCGCACCTGATACGTCTTCCATTGCTTTTATGGTTGCCTCTTTTGCATTCAAACCCTCTTCTTGCATTATGGAAAGAACGCGTTCAACCACAACGATGGCATCATCAACCACAAGACCAATCGCTAACACAAGCCCAAAGAGTGTTAAAATATTAATACTGTATCCTAATATTGAAAACACGGCAAATGTTGCAAATAATGATACGGGAATTGTCATCACAGGGATTAATGTTGCACGCCAGTCTTGCAAAAAGATATAACAAACAGCAACAACGAGGACAAACGTTAATAACAAAGTTAAAACCACCTCATCAATTGAAGATTCAATGTACTCAGTTGCATCATAAGCCACTTTAATAACAACATCTTCTGGTGCGTTTTTTTGAATGCGGGCGATGGTTTCTTTAATGCCCTTCATGGTTTCTAAAGAATTGGCACCTGATAATAAGTTTAAGCCAATAGAAACGTTTGGCTGGCCATCAAACTTTGCGCCTTGAGAGTAGCTTTCTTCACCAACGTCTATTTTGGCAACGTCTTTTAATCTTACTAAGCCGCCTTGATCATTGGTTCTTATAATGATGTCTTCAAATGTTTCAACATCATTGAGCCTGCCTAATGTTTGTAGGTTGTATGTAATTGATGATGAGCTCTCTGTAGGAGATGCACCAACAGAGCCCAAAGATGCTTGAACGTTTTGGCCTTCAATGGCGTTTTTAATGTCATCAACACTAAGCCCTAAGGCTGTGATTTTATTTGCATCCAACCAAACACGCATTGAGAGCTTGGCAGCATAAACTGTTGCCTCACCAACTCCTTCTACTCTGATTAAGTTGTTTTTTAGGTTGTTTTCAACCCAGTTGACCAAAAACAGTTCATCATGTGTTCCCTTGGGAGAGCCAACAGAAACAAAGCCCAACATATCTGATGAGCGACGCTTTACTCGCAAACCTTGACGAGTAACATCACTTGGGAGCTTTGGCTCTGCTATTGCGAGCCTGTTTTGTAGTTTTACCTGAGCCATATCTGGATCAACGTCTGTATTAAACGTTACACTTAAAGAATATGAGCCATTATTGGCAGATGTTGAGGCCATATATATCATACCCTCAACGCCGTTTATCTCTTCTTCAAGAGGAATGCCGACCGAGCTTGCAACAACCTCTGCTGAGGCACCTGTATATGTTGCAGAAACATTAACCTCTGGCGGTGTTACCTGCGGATATAGTGATATTGGCAATGAAAATACTGACAATGCACCAGCAAGCGTTAACACAATGGAAACAACCATTGCAAATTTTGGTCTTTCTATAAAAAATTTTGAAAACATTATTTAACCTCTTGAGCTTTTACTTTTGCACCATCTTTTGCTTTTTGAATACCTTGGATAATTACGACTTCACCAGCGTTAATCCCAGTTTCAACCTCTTGAGTGTCTGCAAAAACCCTGCCGAGAGCTATACGTCTTTGGTGGGCAACACCATCTTTGTCAACAACATAAACATATGCACCGTGCTTGTCTTGAGATATGGCTGAAATTGGAATAGTTATGATTGGAGTTTGCATTTTGTCTTCTACCAAAACCTTTACATAATTACCGGCCACGAGCTCGTTTTCTATATTATCATATTCGGCAAAAACACCCAAAGTTGCTGTTTGTGGATCAATCTCATTATCAAAGAAAACTCTTGAAGCCGTCTCATTTAATTTTTTGTTATTTGCAAGCATTGTTTTTACGGCTTTGTTTTGTAAACCTTGCTCCAAGCCATTTAAATAATCTTTATCAGAGATTGAAAAAACAACTCTAATTGGGCTTTGTTGAACTATTCTGGCAAGTGTTTCTCCGCCTGAGTTGATGTAATTGCCCTGAGTAACATAGGCTTTGCCAATAACACCTGAGATTGGAGCTTTTATCTCTGTGTATTCCATGTTTATTTTTGCCAAGTCCAAGTTTGCTTGCGCTTGCTTGACATTTGCTTTTGCCTCTGCAAGGTTTGATGTTGCAGAGTCAAGAGTTGCTTCTGAGGCAAACTTTTGCTTGTTTAATGAAACCTGACGACTATAATCTTTTTGGACTTTGACAAGGTTTGCCTTTGCTTTGTCTAACTCTGCTTGCATAAGATCAAAGTTTGCAAGGTGTCTTTGTTGCTCAATTAAAAACAGGATATCTCCCTCTTTTACTAATGTGCCTTCTTTGAACAAAACTTTTTCAACATAGCCTGATATTTGTGGCTTTAAATCAACACTCTTGATTGGCTCAACAATGCCAATATACTCTTTTTGAGGAGCTTGAGCAACCTTTTGGATTGTTTGAACCAAAACAGCTGCAGGCCCTGCTGCACCACCACCCATCATTGCTGGAGGAGTAAAGCGCCCCTTTAAATACCACCCTGCAAACATAAAAAATATTATGAGTAATGTGTTCTTGATTATTATTCTTTTGTTCATTTGTTAAATTCCTTAATTAATATCTTGAAATAATACTATCTATTTGCTATTGTGCAATAGAAAAATGATGTATTTAGTGGAAAAATTAAAAAAAAACAAGCTTGTTAGTGCTATAGTCATTCTGATTATTGGCCTGTTTTTATATATAAACTATTCTAGATTTAATCAAGAGATAGCATCAAACAGTAAATTTTTGATTAACTACAAGCAAAACGTTGATGAGCTTGAAAATTACAGAAACCCAAAACTGGCTGTTATGTTATATAATGGCAAAAATTTAGAAATTATAATATCACCTAGCAAGAACTATTTTCCTTATTTGTATAAGTCTTTTGGAATGCCCAAACAAGCACTTATATTAGATCCAATAACGGAACATGATCAGATTGCAGCAATAGCAAGTGCCAGAAACCTTGTGCCACAGACAGTTGAGCTTAACTCAAAAAATCTTGATAATTTTTTTGCAATATATGATAAAAACAATCACAAAGCAAACGTTGCAAATTTTGTTGATGACCACAAAAGTGAGCTAATTGATATAATATATAAAAGCATTACAAAATCAAACAAGCATTTTCATCCCTCAAAAAAAGATTATTCAATGCCAATTTTTGATAGAGGAAACTCTTTTGTTTTTGACAACTTTGGCGTTGAGGTGGGCAGTCTTAATTCTGAAATTGGAATCGGGCAAGATGTAGCAAGCAACATATTTGAGGCAAGAAAGCAAGGGCTTGATATTCAAACCATGAGGGTGATGCTTTTGACATATATTAAGCCTGTTGAGTACTCCTCTCAAGAAGAGCTTTATGCAAATATAAAAGAAAACGTCAACGGAATTGTGTTAAGAGATGGATACAGACAAGCGGTGATGTTGCCACATATGTGGAACAAGTACAAAAGCAAAAAAGAATTTATTGATGCGCTTAAGATAAAAGCAAAACTATTGCCTAATTATTCTTCAAACAAAATAAAGTTTTATACATTTGAAGGTGTTGAGATTATTTTTAATAAGCCCGTTTCTTGAAAACTATAATATCCGTTATCGGAGATGATAACATGATCCCAAACAGCAACATCTATTGATTTTAAGGCCTCTATAATTTGCTTTGTTAACTCTGTATCTGCCTTTGATGGAGTGGTATTGCCACTTGGGTGATTATGCGCCAAAATAATAGATTTTGCTTTGTTCTTTATAACAAGATTTACAACTTCTCTTGGGTATACATAAACTGCGTCTATTGTGCCTGTTTGAACATCTTCTTGCGCTATTAATTTGTTTTGGGAGTTTAAGAATAGTATCTTAAAAACCTCAACCTTGTTATGGCGCATTGCTCCCATACAGTAGTCAATTACAGCGTCATAATTTGAGATAATAACATCATTGTTATCTGATAGCTTTTGCCAAGCAGATCTGTTTGCAGCTGTTGCCACAACTTTTAAGCTTGCTGCCACTGTATCGCCCACGCCTGCTATAGATGTTAGTTCTGAGATGCCTGCATTTATCACGCCAGATAGGCAACCAAATTTTGCAATAAGTTCTTTTGCTAGTGGTTTGACATCTTTTCTGGGTAGGGATATTGCCAACAGTAGCTCTAAAATCTCATAGTCGGGCATTGATTTGCCGCAATCTATTAAAAAGCGCTCTCTTAATCTTTGTCTGTGTCCGTGCTGGTGGTTAATAGTCATAGCCAGGTCTGTTTAATCCTTTGGGTGATAGTGTAAATATCTCTGCGCCATCTTTTGTAACTGCCAGAGAGTGCTCAAATTGAGCGGATAAGGATTTGTCTCTGGTAACAGATGTCCAACCATCTTGCAAAATGATGCCGTCTTTTTTGCCAATATTTATCATTGGCTCAATTGTAAAGAACATGCCCTCTTCTAATCTTGGCCCAGTGCCTTTTCTGCCAAAGTGCAAGACTTGAGGCTCGTCATGAAAGACCCTTCCTATACCATGACCGCAAAACATTTCAACAACAGAATAACCATGCTTGTGCGCCTCTTTTTGAATAGCAAAGCCAACATCGCCTAAGAAATTGCCTTCCTTAACCTCATCAATGGCTCTCATTAAACATTCATAAGTAACATCGCAAAGTTTTTTGGCTTTGATTTTTGGTTTGCCTGCGTAATACATTCTTGATGTATCACCAAACCAACCATCAACAATAACAGTTGTGTCAATGTTTAAGATGTCTCCATCCATTAATTTGCGGTCAAAATCTGGTATGCCATGACATATAACGTGATTGATTGAAATGCAAGATGCGTGCTTATATCCCCTATAGTTTACGCAGGCTGGAATGCCCCCGTTTTTGATTATAAAGTCATGCATAAGCTTGTCTAACTCGCCAGTTGAAACCCCTACTTGAACGTATGGAGTTATAAAGTCCAAAGTTTGCGCTGCCAAAGCACCTGCTTTGTGCATTTTTGCAAAGTCTTCTTTGGTGTGAATTTTTATATTATCTATGTTTCTCATAAAAGTGATTATATGAGCATTATTTTAAAAATCCATATTTTTTTATAATTTTGCTACACAATTAATTTGCTATTGGGGAGCTTAAGATCATTGAGTCTGATTTTAAGAATGCATCTTTTATGTCGGGAATATGTTTTTTTACGGATAAAACGTCTTTTAAGGGGGCCTTATGCATTTGAATTATGCTTTCTATCACTGAGAACTGCAAACCTTGATTTTTGGGATTTAATTTGTTTTTTAAGTAGTTGTCATAAATGCCATATTTATAACTAGTTAATGCTTTTTTTGTATCAAGACTCATGGTCGCAAGCCTGTATGCTTTTATGGTTTTATCACAAGTTACAGCCAATGTTTCTGGAGTAAAACCCATTGGACCAACAACGCTCAAGAACTCTTGATAAAGCCCTGCTACAATTATTTTTTGAACCTCTCTTTGACAAGGATTTACAACACCTTTTAAGTCATTGATAGGCAAAGCTGTGCCATTTTGGGCCTCATAGATATTCAACAAATTGCCCGCGGAGTTGATTTTTAAGAGTTTTTCTTTTTGGCCTTGGTTTGCGTATTCATTTATTTTTGGGATTGTTGCAACAAATGCCTTAACATCGCCAGAGGTTAAGGGCGAGTTGGGCTGAATGTTTGTGGTTCTTAAGTCTTCTAGGTAATTTTTTGGCGCCGCATCTTTATTGGCAAAAAAATCTCTGGGGACAAGAGTTGATAAAGCTTTGTAGTATTGAGGATTGTACAACGTTTTTGGATATGAGGGCTCTTTGCTTTTTATGACTATCTCTTGAGTTTCATTATATTCTGGCCATATCTCTGGCATTAAGATATAATACATATGAGGGGACAAAAACTCAAGGTTTTTTATATGTTGCAGCTGCGGAGCAATCCTTGTTGGAAACCTATTTTTGGTCTCTTTTATGCCAGGCATATTTAATACTTTTTCGCTTATGCCTGCAACGGTGTGCAAGTATGGTCCAATATATTGCCATGTCTCTTTTGGAACAGAGTTTAACATCTCAATTAGCTCATCTTCATTTTCTGTTTTTAAGCGCTTTTCTGAAGTGCCATGAATTTTTATTGTTTGAGCAAATATTTTATCAAACGTGTTTCCGATTGAAAAATTGAATTGATATTTTCTATCATGAGTGGGATCTTCAACAACATATTGCTGATAAAGATCATCATACATTGGCAGCGAGGCAGTAAGATCTATTTCAAAATACTTGGAAAAGTCACTAGGCTTTGCCTGAGCTGCGCTTATAAAAAATAAAAATGCAATTAATATCTTCAATTTTCTACTCTTAGTTTATAGGAGATTAACACTTGCCCGCTTGCAGGAACCATAACACTCCATTGAGCAGTTCTTGAATTTTTTTTGACTGAAGCATAATTTTCTTCTAAAATCTTCCAGTCGCCATAAATGTTTTGCTCAAAAATAACTTCTTTTTCTTCTTTACTTGAGTTTTGTAGCAAAACTTCAGCATTTATGTCTGATATGTCTTTTGAGACCTTGTCAACGTTTAATATTTTTGCTTTTGCATAAATATCAGATGTTTTGCCAAGAGCAAGCTCTAAAGTTTCTCCTTTTGAGGTTTGGGCAATTGTTGCCTCTCCCAAAAACGTTGTGTTATCGTTACTGTCTTCATAAAATCTGATCACCCCTGATGGCAGCAAAACATCTAAATTGCTTGCGGCGTCATTTGTTATATTAAACACAATGCTTGGGTTTAATTTCTCAAACTCAGATTTGTTGGCTGATCTTGAAATGTATAGTGGAGATGCCAATTTGTATGTTTTTTTGTATTTTACATTATTTTTATTAAACAAGGCAACTTGTTTTGATTGTTTGTCTTTTATTGTTGTGTTGGTATCTAACTCATAATAGTAATAATCTGCAACGGCTTGAGCTGTGTTTGAGGCCCCTGCCATCGTTGCGCCAAAAGACATAGATTTATACATTGGAGCAGCCTCATCTGCATATGCTTCTCTTATTGCTGGGGCCTGAACCTTATTTACGTCTCCTGCGACAACTCTTATTTTTGCGTTTTGATAATCAACTCCTGAGTTGTTTGTTAATGTTACAGATGTGTTTATATCCAAGCTTTCATCACCCGTTACATTTGCAATGTAGTTTGCTTGCCAACTAAGCCCTGTTGTTAAATAAACAAGCTCAAGCTCTTTTGGTCCTTGAATTGCGTTGTCTAAAACAACTTGAAGCTGTGGTTTGGCACTTAATGATTTTGGAACATCATCAAAAATTATTCTGCCAGAATAGTTGGCATCAACCCCATTGGCAAATTTTAATACTGCTGAACCGCCATTGTTTGCTAAAACTGTTGCTTTTTGATAAATATCTTTGCCTGTTTGAGGATTTTGAGAAACCGCTTGCACCTCTTTGCCGATGTAATAGTCCAATAAATTTGATTTATTGATAAGGTTGTAGTCATAGTTTTTTTCTACAACATTTATATCTTGACCTAAAACAAAAACGCTTTGCGGAATTAATTGAGCAGAAACACCTTCAATAAACAACTTCTGATTGCCCATCTTAAGCTCCGCTTTTCTTGTATCTTTTACAAGGGCTAAGTCATTGTTATAAATATTGAGGTTAACATCTGCGTTGGCATTTGTTGCTGCACAAAACATAGCTGCGGCAATAAGTATTTGTTTTTTTATCATATTATGGTCTCCTATAAGGTTTTTGCTGCTTTTTTATAAAAAAAAGTCTATACATTTAAATAAGTATGATTATAATAACAACAAACAAGTAAAAAAAGAATTAAGGAGAATATAATGGCTTGGACAGATGAAATGATTGAAACCCTAAAAGAGCTTTGGGATCAAGGTGTTTCTACAGGAGAGATTGGAAAAAGATTGGGTGTTACAAAAAACTCTGTTGTTGGCAAAGTTCATAGACTAAAACTTGTGGGTAGACCATCTCCTATCAAACGTGCGGACTCTACAAAAGTAGAGCCAAAAGCAAAAAAAGAAGAAACAAAAAAAGAAAAGCCAAAGGCTCAAAAAATAGAAGTGTTGGAAAAACCCAAAAAAGTTGAAAAACTAGAACCTGCAAAAACAAAACAAATTGAGCATTTTGAAGAAGAAGTAAAAATTGTTAGAGTTAAAGAGGCTCCTCAAATTGCACCATCAACCAGAAAAGACGGTGGGTATAGCCTAACAGAACTTGGCATTAGCTCTTGCAGATGGCCTATTGGTGATCCAAAAGATGAGAACTTTCATTTTTGTGGCAAAAAAACCAGATCTGGCCAAACATATTGTGATGAACACTCACAAATTGCTTATGTAAAAATAATCAAAAAATAAATCAAAAATTAATAATTATAGCTTAATATGGTTCTATAATTAATTATAAGGAATATAAAATGTCTTTTGGAACTTTATTTGGATTTGCAACTGCAGTTGTTTTGATAATTGGATCAATTATTTCTTCAACTGACAAAGTAAGCATTTTTGTTAACTATCCCAGCTTATTAATTGTGTTGGGTGGCACAGTGGCTGCTGTGTTTATATCTTATGAATTTAAGACTGCGTTAACATCATTAAAACTGATGTTTAAGAGCTTTTTGGTGCACAAAGACTCAAAAAACTCACTCAAAGAACAAGTGGGCAAACTGGTTAAGTGGGGTTATGTGGTGCAAAAAAATGGTTTGCAGGGTCTTGAAAGCGAAGTTACAACAAAGTTTAGGGCAGAAGATGGCTTTTTGGCATATGGTGTTGACCTTGTTGTGACAGGATATAGCGGTGCAGAAGTTAAGCAAATTTTGTTGCAATCAGTTGAGGCAAAAGAACATAGAATTAAAAAATGCACAGACGCACTCAAAAAAATGGGTAGTGATGCACCTGCTTTTGGAATGCTTGGAACACTAATTGGTCTTGTGATTATGTTGGGCAACATGGGCGCTGATCCGTCTGCGATGGGTCCGGCTATGGCAATTGCATTGATTACAACTTTTTATGGTGTGTTTGCTGCAAGGGTTATATTTATTCCGCTTGCTACAAAAATGGAAGCCCGTGAAGATGTGTCTTTGTTTAAGAACTACTTGCAGATTGAAGGGTTGATCCTTTTGGCAGAAAGAAAAAGCCCAAGATATATTCAAGACAGATTAAACTCTTTTGTTGATGTTTCTGAGCAGTTTTCAATTGATAATGATATGAGCAATGCAGCATCTTATACAAACTCAGCTGAGGACAAATAATGAAAAAAAAACATAAAGAACAATTAAATGAAGAGTGGCTCACTACTTATAGTGACATGGTTACTCTTTTGATGTGCTTTTTTGTTTTAATTGCAGCTGTTTCAAAGGTTGACATGGCGTTGTTTGAACAAGTGCAGGCCGGAATGAACAAAGCGATTGGCAAAAAAGACGTGCCAAGACCAATTGAGATGATGATTGTTGAGCTAACTGATGATGTGCAATCATTAAAGCTTGAAGAAAATGTCTCTCTTGGCTCTGATACGCAAGGTGTGTTTTTGGATATTGATGGTGAACTTTTGTTTGAAAAAGGTAGTGCTATGATAAAACCAAAAATGCAAGATTCATTAAAAAGATTGGCTGCAACGTTGATGTCAGATAGATATCAAAACTTTATATTTTCTGTTAATGGGCATACGTCTGATGAAGAATTTTCAAGCCCACAGTTTCCGTCAAATTGGGAATTGTCTTCTGCAAGAGCTGCAGCGGTTGCAAGCTTTTTGGAAACAAGAGGTTTGATGAGAGACAGGCTTAAGATTGTTGGAATGTATGACACTGCACCAAAGCTACCAAACAAAGATCCATACGGAAACCCAATCCCAAATAACCGAGCAAAAAATAACCGCGTTGTTATATATGCAATCCCTTCTTTTAAGTAGAACAAGCAATGAAGAGCGCAAGCAAGAATAACATAATAAGCGTTTTTAATGATGATGATATTAAAAATCATATCATTCTGACTATTCCTCATAGTGGCAGAAGTTTTCCTGAAGACTTTTTGAGCAAATCTAATCTGTCAATTGAAGAGCTGAGAACCTCTGAAGATCCGTATGTTGATGAACTTGTTGCACCTCTTATTGAACAAGGTTTTTGCGCATTACGACTTGATGTGCCAAGAACATATATTGATGTAAATAGAGATAAGATAGAGCTTGATGAGCAAATGTTTGAGGATTTTCCAAAAGATGAGCTTGCTGTAAACTCAAAATACATGAGGTTTGGATTTGGGGTTCTTCATCGAGTGGATTCAGAAAGACGACCAATTTATAAAGAAAAGCTAACGTATAAAGAGGCAATCAACAGGATTGAAACTGTTTATGATGCTTATCATAAAAAGCTATCTGAGCTGATTGAAAGAACAGTTGCAAAATTTGGTAAGTGTTTGGTTTTGGACATGCACTCAATGCCTGCAAAAATTTGCAATATAATGATTGATGAGAAAGCTGTTGACTTTTGCGTCTCTACACTTTTTGAACAAAGTGCCCCCAAAGAAGTGTATGAAAAATTTGGGGAACAACTTGGTATTTTTGGACACAGGGTTGAATATAACAGACCTTATTCTGGTAGCTACACAACTTTTCATTATTGTCAGCCTAAAAAAAACATATATACAATGCAGTTAGAAATAAATCGCAGTATTTATGTTGATGAAAAAACATATGAAAAAACGCCTGCGTTTGAGACATTAAAAAATCATCTTTCGCAAAGCGTTTTATCTTTGGTTGATATATAGTTTTATACTTCTACTTTTATTGGCCCTAATGAATGTCCGTTTATAAATTGTTTTACAAATGGATCGTCTGTTTTATCCATTTCTTTAACGGTTCCTTGCCAAATGATTTTGCCTTGGTAAAGCATGGCTATTTTATCTGCAATTTTTCTGGCTGAGGCCATATCATGTGTAATAGTCAAGGCGGTTGCACCAAGACCTTTTACGGATTCAATGATAAGATCATTGATAACATCTGCCATAATTGGGTCCAAACCTGTTGTTGGCTCATCAAAGAAGATGATTTCTGGCTTGGTTGCAATTGCCCTTGCCAAACCAACGCGTTTTTGCATACCGCCTGATATTTCTGATGGAGAAAGGTCTGCAACTTCTGGCGCCAAACCAACAGAGCGCAAAACTCTGATTGCTTCTGCCTTTGCGCGTTTTTTTGAGTATTTGTGGTTTTCTAATAAACCAAAGGCAACGTTTTCCCAAACGCTCAAGCTGTCAAACAATGCGCCACCTTGGAATAGCATTCCCATTTTGCTATGTATCTTTTCTTTTTTCTTTTCAGAGATGCCAACAACCTCTTGGCCATCAACCTCAATTGAGCCAGAGTCTGGTGTTAAAATACCTTGTATTGATTTGATTAATACTGATTTTCCGGTACCTGAGCCACCAATCACAACTAAAGACTCACCTTCTTTGATATCTAAGTTTATGCCGTCTAGAACCTTTTTGGCTCCAAAGGCTTTATATAGGTTTTGTATTTTTATTTTGCTTGTCATTATGCTTTCCTTATGATGCAAAGAAGAACTCAGTTAATAAGTAGTTGAATATTAAAATCAAAATTGAGGCAGAGACAACCGCGTTTGTTGTTGCCGCGCCAACGCCTTGAGCGCCTCCTTTTGACTTATAACCATTATAACAACCCATTACTGCAATTATTAGCCCAAATACCGCTGCTTTAACAAGCCCTGAGATAACATCCATTGCAACCAAATCTTGCAATGTGGCATTAATATAATTGGCTGGGTTAAAGTCTAGTTTGTATACACACACAATAAAGCCACCAAAAATGCCTATAATATCACCAATAAAAACTAGTATAGGCAAAACAATCACACCAGCCAATATTCTTGGTGCAACCAAATATTTATATGGATTGGTTGAAAGGGTTGTTAATGCGTCTATTTGCTCTGTGACCCTCATTGTGCCAATCTCAGCAGCCATTGCAGCACCAATTCGACCCGCAACCATAAGCCCTGATAAAACAGGAGCAAGCTCCATTGTTATGGTAATTAAAACAACTGAGGCAACGGCACCCTCTGCCCCAAACCTTGCAAAGCCTGTATATGACTGAAGCGCTATAACCATGCCGGCAAATATTGTTGTCAGACCAACAACTGGCAATGAATAAAAACCAATTTCTATTACTTGCTTGATAAAAAGCTTAAAGTAGTATGGAGGGGTTAAGGTGTGATAAATTGTTTGCCCAATAAAGGCTGTAAACTCACCAATCTTTATAACAAAACTCACCAATGGTTGGCCAAGTCTTCTTAAAAAATGTTGCAATGCATTTGTCATATTATGTTCCTTTTTTTTGTATCATAAAACATTAATGATTTTTTGCAAGAATTTTGTTTTTTTATTAACTCATGAAAAAAGCTCCGATTAATCGGAGCTAATAAGTTTGCTTTTTTTTGAGGCATCCATGCCTTTTGCAACAAAGATAGAGGCCAAGTTACAAATCGCTGAAAGCAACATGTAAAATGGTTGCTTGGGCAGGCTTGTCCAGCCATTGAGTATTACAGCATGGGCAGCAGCAACTGCAATCAACATCATAATAGCTGTGGCAACAGCCTCGTCAGCCTCCTTGAATACTTTATATACATTGAGACCAACAACGACAAGTGGCGTAAATGTAACAACAATACTATTGCTTGATAGCCATAAAAAAACAAGACTAGCTACAATCATAGCACCGTAAAGAAATAGCAAAATTTTTGTCTTCATAATTATTTGGTTTTAGTTGGTTTATGATTATTTTTTAATGCTGCTTGTTTTGATTGTCAATGAAAATCTATAAGTTTTTGAAAACTTCTCTTGTTGTATTTAAAAGCGCTTGAGTCTCTTGGTTTAAGGTGATTTTTTTTCTGGCTATTGTAAGAGCTGGTAAAATGTTTTTATCCAAACCTTTTATTCTTATTTTCTTGCCTTGTCCTGCTGATACTTTTTGTGTTATTGTGCCGTCAATGGCGTCTTCAAACTCAGCAAAGTTGCAAACAATGTTTTCTCCATTTGGGGCCAAGAACTCAATTTGTTCACCGGCTTGAATAAAGTTTCTTAGTTCAAAAATGGCATCATTGCCTTGCCACTCAACTATTGAGCCAGCAAATTGGTAGTCGCCTAATGTTCTTGTAAAGCTATAATTTTGGTCATGGTTTGTAACTGAACCATTAAAGAAGCCCAGAGTATAACCTCTATTTTGTAGCGTGTTTAATTCTTGCATATATTGCTCAGCGCTCCAAGATTTTGGGTCTTTATTATAGGCATCTATTGCCATTCTATATGTTCTTGCGACAATACCTGCATAGTATTCTGTTTTGTTTCTGCCCTCAATTTTTAAGCAATCTATGCCTGCATCAAGTATTTGAGGCAACTTTGGCATTAAACATAAATCTTTTGAGTTCATTAAGTATGAGCCGTTTTCGTCTTCTATAATTTCCATTAGCTCATCTTCTCTAAAATCTTCTTTTAAGAAGAACTGATCATCAGAGGTTAACTCAACTTCTTCTGTTTTTCCATTTTTTTTGACATATACTTTGTAGTGCCAACGGCAGCAGTGAGCACATTTGCCTTGGTTTGAGCTCCTGTCTGCCAAAAAGTTTGATATCAAGCATCTGCCAGAATATGACATACACATTGCACCATGAACAAAGGCTTCTAGCCTTATTTCTGGGCATTTTGTTTTTATTTCTGAAAGCTCTTCAAATGAGGTTTCTCTGCCCAAAACACACAAGTCAGCACCAAGAGATTGCCAAAACTTTACTGTTTCATATGAGCAGACATTGGCCTGTGTTGAAACATGGCGCTTGATGTGTGGCGCGTGCTCTTTTACATACATAAACACAGCTGGATCAGAGATGATAACGCCGTCTGGATTAAGTTGGTTTAAGGTTTTTACAAGCTCTGGCAGACGCGCAATGTCTTTGTTTTTTGTAAACAGGTTCAATGTCAGGTATATTCTTTTGCCATGAGCTCTTACAAACTCTATGCCTTCTGTTAATTCTTCTATGCTCATTTTTGTTGCAGCCCTAAGGTTCATATCTGGCATGCCGCAATAAACCGCGTCTGCCCCATAAAGGATTGCGGTTTTGAGTTTTGTTAATGAGCCGGCTGGCATTAATAGTTCTGAATATTTCATATGCGTTGATATATTTGAAATATTGCAAGTTGTCAATTTTTTTATTTATATGGCAAAGCCATAAAAGTTGGCACGATTATTGCATATATAAAAGCAAATTATAAAAACTTGGGGAAGATTTATAAGATGATTAATACAAAATATGTGGCATTGTCTCGCCAAATGGCATTGTGGAAGCAAATGGATGTTGTGTCGAACAACATGGCAAATGTTAACACAAATGGCTACAAAGCGCAAGAAGCAATATTTTCTGAATATGTATTGCAAACGCCACAGGTGCAAAATTCTGCAAAAGAAAATGTATATTTTACTCATGACTTTGGCGAGTACAAAAACTTTAACGAGGGTCCAATTGTTGAAACCGGAAACGCTCTTGATGTTGCAATCAAAGGCAACGGCTTTTTTGCAGTAGAAGATCAAAACGGAGCTGAAAAATATACAAAAAAAGGTCAGTTCACACTTAATCAAGATGGCGCGTTAGTTACAAATGAGGGCAATTATGTTCTTTCTACAACTGGTGAGCCTATTTTCTTTGCCCCAAATGAAAAAGATGTGTCTATTACAGAAACTGGTGAAGTTTTTTCAACAATCACTGAAGCAGGCGTGTCACAAAATAACTATATTGCAAACATAAAAATAGTTGAATTTGAAAACCCACAGTTGTTAAAAAAGGAAGCTGGGCAACTATTTGCAAATGTTGAAAACAATAAATCTTTTGCATCTGATTCAAGATTGTTACAAGGTGCTTTAGAAAAATCAAACGTTGAGGGGGTTGTTGAAATGTCAAAATTAATCAAACTACAACGCTCTTATGAATATGTACAACAAATGATAGATGAAGAGCACACTCGTCTATCAAACACAATTGCCGCTTATGGGCAAATGATTTAAGGAGATAAAAGATGAGATCTTTAAATATTGGCGCAACAGGAATGCTAGCTCAACAAACAAATGTTGATGTTATTTCAAACAATATTGCAAACATGAACACAACTGCATATACAAAGCGTCGTGCAGAGTTTAATGACTTGTTATATCAAAACGTTGTGCGCCCGGGCTCGGCTTCAACATCGTCTCAAAACATTGTGCCATCTGGCATGCAAATTGGTCTTGGTGTTAGAACTGCTGCAATATACAGAGTGACTGAAGGTGGTGGCTTAAACAAAACTGATGGCAATCTTGATTTGGCGGTTAGAGGTCGTGGATACTTCCAAGTAGAACTACCTGAAGGCAAAGGCATTGCATATACACGTGATGGTGCTTTTCAAAGAAATGGTGATGGTGTTATGGTAACACACAACGGATATATTGTGCAGCCAGAAATCACTATTCCTGAAGATGCTGTTGAAGTTTTTGTAAACTCTTCTGGTGAGGTTTGGGTAAAACAAGATGGTGAAGTTGATGAAGTAAATGTTGGGCAAATTGAGCTTGCAACATTTGTTAATGAAGCTGGCTTGGAAGCAATGGGTGATAATCTATTTTTAGAAACTCAAGCATCAGGCGTGCCAATTTTGGACAATCCTGACACTGAAGGGTTTGGCAATATCTTACAAGGATATCTTGAAACATCAAACGTAAACCCAGTTGCTGAAGTAACAGAGTTGATTTCTGCTCAACGTGCTTATGAAATGAACTCAAAAATTATTTCAACATCTGATCAAATGCTTACAACAATTAACCAATTAAAGTAATTTTATGAAAAAAATCTTTTTGACATTATTTATGCTTGTTTCTTTTAATGCAAATGCTTTGGTTGTTTCTGAATACCAAGTAATTGAGGCAATAAAGAAAGAAAGCCCAAGATCAAACATTGAGCTTGAGGTATTTTCTGGCCAAGCAAGTTTTGACCTTAAAGAAGCAAAAAATTATAAGCTATTGGTGTCTAATATTAAGTTTGATGATTTGCAAAACAAGTTCTCTGCAAGTGTTGAAGTATTTGCAGATAACAAGTCTTTTGCTTTCTCAGAGATTATGGGCAGATTTTATAACCTGATAGATGTTTATGTGCCAATGCAAGAAATCAAAAAAGGCGATATTATTGAAGAAAAAATGTTAAAAACAATAAGAATTCAAGAAAACAAAGCAAAAGATGTGTATGCCGTTCAAAAAAATGATCTTGTTGAAAAAGAGGCAAAAAAATCTCTTGCGGCAAACAAACTTGTCTTAAACAAAGATGTTCAAAAGCCAATATTGGTTTATAAAAACGAGCTAACAAACGTAATTTATAAAACTGGCAAGATGGAAATTGCCACAAAAGCCTATGCAACAAAAGAAGCCGGAAAAGGTGATTTGATTGAGTTGGTAAACCCAAGTTCAAAAAAAACCATTATGGGCAAAGTTGTTGGCAAGAACTTGGTCATTATTGAAGGGGAAAAATAATGAAAAAAATAATATTAATCATTTTGATGACATCATCATTAACAGGTTGCGGGATTTTTGGCAGACTGCAAAACATTGGCAAAAAGCCAGAGCTTAGCCCTATTGAAAACCCAACAACACAACCAGATTATATGCCAGTGTCTCAACCAATGCCAGAAATGCCAAAACAAGCTGCTTCTGCAAACTCTTTGTGGCAGAAAGGTTCTTCTGGATTTTTTAAGGATTTAAGAGCGTCTCAAGTTGGCGATATTTTAACTGTTAAGATTTCTGCAAAAGATGCTGCTTTAATGGAGAATGAAACAGAACAAAACAGAGAAGATAATTCTGATTCTATGAGCATTAATGCTTTTGCCGGATTTGAAAAAAATATTGAAACAGCTTTTCCAAGTGGTGCTGATAGCTCAGATATGCTAGACATTACATCAAACAGAGAAATTTCTGGTGACGGAAAAATTGATAGAAAAGAAAATATTGAAATGACTTTGGCAGCAACTGTTGTGCAAGTGCTACCAAACGGAAACCTTGTGTTGCAAGGAACACAAGAGATTAGAGTTAATTATGAAGTAAGACAATTGTCTGTTATTGGGATTGCAAGACGTGCAGATATTAGTGCTGATAATACAATTGAATCTTCTAAAATTGCAGATTTACGAGTGTCATATGGTGGTGAAGGAGTAATATCTGAGGTGCAACAACCTCGTTATGGTCGCCAATTTATTGACATTGTAGCCCCATTTTAGTAAGCGTGGGCACAGTATGTGCCAATTTTCCCCAAGAAAGATCGGCTCTCCCCAAGTCCGATCTTTTTTTTAACCAAATATTATGCTTTTTGTGCTATGTTTTTTTTATGAAAGAAAAAGAAAAAGGGTTCCCCAAAACTTCTGCAAAGTTTTTGTTGCATTATATTATAAAAAATAGGCTCATATTTTTTATGGGTTTGTTGGTTTGTTCTCTTGAGGTTGCAGCAGAAAAAATGGCACCTTTGTTTTTTTCAAAAATAACAGGATTGTTTATTGATGGTGCAGAATATGAGAGTATTAAGGGCAAGTTATTTTTGCTTTTGCTCTTATATATTGCAATGGAACTTCTTACAAGATTGTTTTATTATATATCAAAAAACATCATAGATATTAGGCTTGCGCCCAAGCTTGCAAAAGACATTGCGCAAGATTTATTTTTGTATCTGCACAGCCACAGTATTGAATATTTTGCAAACAATATGCCTGGAAAATTGGCAGACAAACTTAAAGGAGCAGCAGAAATATCAGCTACTATTATAAAAAGCTCAATGTTTTTTATAAAAGTTTGCTTTAATTTTGCTGCAACAATATTTTTATTTGCAACAATCAATATTACCTTTTCTATGTCTTACCTTGTTATTATCATTGCCTCTTGGGTATACTTTTTTAAGATTTCAAAAAAAGTTTTGAAAAAAAGAAAGATATTGGCAAACGCTCGATCTGAGGTTTCTGGAAACTTTATAGATGCTATTCAAAATATGTTTTTTGTAAAAATTTTTAATGGGCAAAAACATGAAGAAGCATTGTGGTATGAAACAATGCAGGATGAAAACAAAAAGTACAAGTCATATATTGCAACAGATTTTATGCAGACCAACTCAAAGTTTTTCTTTTATAACTTCTTGAATATTGCTTATTTAATATATGCTCTATATTTGTGGAAAGAAGGGCAGATTAAGCCTGAAGATGTGGTGTTTATATTCTTTTTGATTAGGCAAACAACAAATGTTTTAGAAATGTTTTTGCATATGATTATTCAATTTAATTCAAACAAGGCAGAGTTGGAGGCATATCTTGAACCTTTTTATGTGGAGCATGACATAAAGGACAGCCCTCGTGCAACAAAACTAAAGGTAAAAAATGGCAAAATAGAGATAAAGAATATTAGCTTTGCCTATAAAAAAGGAAAAGATATATTCAAAGATTTTTCTTTGAGTATTAAGCCAAATGAAAAAATTGGAATTGTGGGACATTCTGGCTGCGGAAAAACCACTCTTATATCACTTATTCAAAGGCTTTATGATGTTGATGGTGGCAAGATTTGTATTGATGGAAAAAATATAAAGAAAGTCTCTCAAGATAGTTTGAGGCAAAATATTTCATACATATCTCAACACTCTCAGTTATTTGATAGAAGCCTGAGAGAAAATATTGCCTATGGCAAACCAAAGGCAAAAGACAATGTCATTATAGCTGCAGCAAAAAATGCCTATGCACATGACTTTATATCAGAACAAGAAGACGGATACAATACAGTATTAAAAGGCACCAAAAAACTCTCTGGTGGGCAATTACAACGTATATCAATTGCAAGAGCCCTACTTGAAGACGCCCCGATATTAATACTGGATGAGGCAACGTCTTCATTGGACAGTCAATCAGAAGCATATATTCAAAAAGCTATAACAAAATTGATAAAAAACAAAACTGTAATTGCAATTGCCCATAGGTTGTCGACGTTAAAAAACATGGATAGAATTGTTGTTATTGAAGATGGTGAGATAATTGAGGATGGTAGTATAAAAAAACTTTTGGCAAAAGGTGGCAAGTTTGCGGAGTTTTGGAATTTGCAAGCACTAAAGGAGGAAAAATTTGGTAAGTAGATTTCCGACAGAGCCAAAAAGTTTTGCATGGCAATATATTAAAAACAATTTGGTATTTATGCTTGTTGTTTTTGCATCGAATGGAATTGTTATAGCCATTCAGCAACTTCTGCCATGGTTAATTTCAAGAGTTGTCGATCAAGTAACGTCTTCTCAACCGCCGGTGGTTGTTTGGAATGGTATTTTTGCATATTTGGGGTATGTTTTATTAGCTCTTTGTGTATCATATATTATAAGTGCTGTTGCAATAATTACAACCGAGTTTAAGCTAACAGGAGATTTGTGTGTTAAAGTTGGCAAGGATTTGTTTTCTTCTGTATTGCCGCACTCAAGAAAATTTTGGCAAAAAAACCCCGCTGGAGCTATGTTTAATAAAATGAATATATTAAGAAAAAGATGTTCAGGAAACGGGGGCTATGTTGGAATTTACTTCTTTTTTTATAGACGAACTCTGGAGTTTTTAATTGTGTGGGGATTGCTTGCTCATACTTATTTGCCATTGGGCGGGCTTATTTTATTCTTTTTGATTGTGTTATCTTTTGTTCTTTATTTTATATCAAATAATGTTTCTGTTGCATCAAAGCAAAAAGCTGATGCTTCTTCAAAAACTTTTGGCAAGATGATAGATATGTGCAATAACTACTTTTTAATCAAGGTCTTTGGGTCAAAACAAAGAGAGGCAGAAATCTTT
>CAYJOO010000005.1:0-2350 GCA_964371845.1 uncultured Azospirillaceae bacterium
CTTCTAAAGTAATTGTAGAATTTGTTGAAAGTGAAAATTATAATAATGACAATAGACAATATAACTTGTAATAATGCAAATAGTACAAATGACTTGTTTATGACAAACTTGTTTTGTAACAAATAAATATTTATCCTTATTGCAAAAAAAGAAATCAAGGCAAAGTATGCCAAGTTATCAATCCCTATTTGCCCATATAATATGCTCAAGAAATGGTCAGGAAAGCCTGCAAAAAACAAAATCCATATAACAAATAAAGATGCCAAATATGAAATTGCAGCACTTATAAAAAGAGATGCTACAAGACAACTTATTGCAGATATTAAGCAGATGGTTAATGCGGTTGCAAAATATGATGTCAAAACACTAGAATAATCAATATTAATAAAAAACGATGAGAAAATCAAAAAAGGAATCGTTGATAATAACATCAAAAAGCCGAATCCAGAACATGCCAAAAATTTTGCCATAACAATTTTTGAAAAATCTATCGGTTGGGATAATAATAACTCAACTGTGTTGGTGCGTCTTTCTTCTGTAAACAGCTTTATTGCTATGGCGGGTAATAAAAAAGATAAAACGTTTGGCTGAAAATAAAACAAGGCAAACAAGTTGTTGGTGGGTATTTCAAAAAAATTGCCCAAATAAAAAGAGCAAATCAATGAGATTGCTGCATATATAAACAAAACAGCATATGCAAATTTGCTCTTAAAATAAGAATAAAAATCTTTTATAAAAAGCTCTTTCATGATTTGTTCTCCATTATGCGCCTTAAGGCATTTGAAAAAGATGCACTACTTTGGGCCTCTTTGATATCTTTATTGGCAACCAACTTGCCATTGTTTAAGACAAGTATTTTTGAGTTTAGCTCTTTTGCTTCTTCAATTATATGCGTTGATATTAAAACAATGTTATCTTTTGCATATTCTTTTAATATTTCTCTTAAGTGCTGTTTTTGATTTGGGTCAAGCCCGTGCGTGGGCTCATCAAGCACCAAAACTTTTGGGTTGCCAATTAAGGCTTGGGCAATTGCCACCCTTGATTTATAACCTTTTGATAATGTTTCTATTTTTTGATTGATGACATTTTGTAAAGAAAGTTTTTTAACAATATCAAGAAGCCCTTGTGTTGTTGTTTTTTTTATTTTTGCCATAAAAAACAAAAACTCCATAACGCTTAAGTCTTGATATAAAGGGGTGTTTTCTGGCATATAGCCAATATTTGCTATTGCTTGCGCTCTGTTTTTTTGAGTGTTTGCACCAAAAATATCAACACTTCCAGAATCTGCATCAATTATGCCACAAATGATTTTTATTAAAGTGGATTTTCCGGCTCCGTTGGCACCATACAATGTTACAAGCTCGCCTTTTTTTATGGAAAAACTAACATTATCCAATGCTTGAATATCGCCAAATGACTTGCTTATGTTTTTTATGCTTAACATTTTTTTACATCTCTTAAAAAAAAATAATGACAAAATAGAATCTATGCAATAATAATATATTATAATTTTTAAAAGTGAAAAGAAAATGCAAAATAATAAATATTCTGTGGAAGAAACAAAATACATTAAAATGGGCTTATATACCATAGCAGGGCTTTTTGCTGCAATGGCATTATTCTTTGCTCCTGAAGATAATAAAAAAGTTGGCAATCAAAGTGGTTATGAGCTTTTTGCAAGATTTAATAGAACTGATGGATTGTTTGTTGGGGACGATGTTAGAATGGCTGGTGTGAACATTGGCAAAGTTGTTGAAACGAATCTTGATGAAAACTTCAAATCAATCTTAACCTTGGATATTGCAGATGGCATCAAAATTCCAAATGATAGCTCTGCCTCAATTGTATCTGCATCATTAATTGGTGGTGGCAAATATATTGAAATTGATGCAGGCGGAATGGATGAATATTTTGAACCAAATGCAGAGTTTGAATATACGCAAGATGCAATGGTATTAGAAGAGTTGCTACAAAGAATCATAGATCTTGGCAAAGCCAATAGAAAGGAAGAAAATAATGAATAAAAAACCAATAGAAACAATTATGGGCGTTATTGTTGTGATAGTAGCCGCATTCTTTTTGATATTTGCATTAAGATTGTCTGATTTGCAGGTGGTTAAAGGCTATAACATCAATGCAACGTTCTTAAAAGTTGGCGGCCTTAACATTGGCTCTGATGTTAGAATAAATGGTATTAAAGTTGGCACTGTTACAGCTCAAAAATTAAACAATGAAAACTTTGTTGCAGACTTAACGCTTAGTATTGCTCCAGAAATCAAACTCCCCGTTGACAGTGTTGCTGTTATTGTTGGTGATGGGCTTGTTGGCGATAAATTTGTAAAGATTGAGC
>CAYJOO010000005.1:2360-5983 GCA_964371845.1 uncultured Azospirillaceae bacterium
ATTATAACTGAAGGACAAACAATTAACAATACAAAAGACTTCAAAACTCTTGAAGACATGGTTGGTGAAATGATTTTTATGGTGACAGACAATGGCAACTAAACAAACATTTTTTTGGCTAAGTGTATTATTTTTTGCAGCAAGTGCACAAGCTGCCCCTATTGCAAAAAACACAGCTAGATTGCAAGCAATGGATAAAATAACAGGAACATCAAGCGTTATTGAAATCGCTGTAAACTCTCAAAAAGACTATGAAGATTTTTCAATAGTTGTTAGAGAGTGCAAAACAAACCCTCCAGAAGAAACACCTGAAAGCTTTGCCTTTGTTGATATTGCAGAAACGTCAAAAGGCACAATGCAAAATATATACAAAGGATGGATGATATCATCATCACCTGCCCTCAATCCGCTTGAACACCCAATGTATGATTTGTGGCTACTTGAATGCGTGAACGCAAAAGCTGATGATGCCATCAAACTTAATGAAGAAGAGCTTGCATTAAGAGATGAGTTAAATAGCACACAAGATATTTTGGAAACTGCAAAAGAAATTATAATAGAAGAAACCCCTGAGATAACTGGTGAGCCAGAATCAATTTTGGGGGCTGCGGTTGATACAAAGATTGAGTTTAATGCAATTGAAGAAGAAAAGAAGCAAGCTCTTGAGGCAGAAAAAGCAAAAGAAATGGCCGAAGATCAAAAAGAAATTATAGAAAATGACATTAATATTGATATCAATAAAGATGTCTTGAATCTTTTAGAAACCAAAGAGCCAAACAAAGACAGTGCTGTACCAAATGATGCGGAGCTTGAAGCAAATGCCACTGCCCCTGTTGAAGAAGTTGTTGAAGAGGCTGTTGAAGAGAAATCTCAGTTGATTGACTTTTCTGGTTTTTCAATAAATTAATTTTTCTTTTTTCTGTTTAAGGCTCTGTATAAATCAGGGCGCATAAACTTTCCTTGCCAAAGGCCACGTTTGTTGTCTTTGGCATTTTGTTCTTCTGATTTATATTTGTCTGAATAATATGAGAGCGCCCATCCAGATAATACCATTTGTCTGTTAACGTCATCACAGACAACAATCTTTCTTTGATAACGATCTTTT
This sequence comes from uncultured Azospirillaceae bacterium, assembly GCA_964371845.1. Lineage (GTDB taxonomy): Bacteria > Pseudomonadota > Alphaproteobacteria > RF32 > CAG-239 > JAWXUC01. The sequence goes on from CAYJOO010000005.1 coordinate 3,466, forward strand.
GTTATAACTTTGCATTCTGTTGGATTTTTTAATAGTTTTTGGAGTTCTTTATATGCGATGTCTCCACAATGATAAGTTTTTGAGTTTTCATCAAGGCATTGCTGATGATATTCAGGTGCGTCAATTCCAAACAATCTCATATCTTGATTATTATACATTATGCTATCACCGTCGATTGCTGTTGCATAAAGCATTAAAATACTTGCCAAAATTTTTTTCATATATATAATCCACCTCAAAAGGAGTATATAACATATGGTAAAAATATCAAGCCTTATTAATGGCCATAAAGAATTCTACAACAAATTTTTTGTTGAAAGACCTGATGTATATAAAAAATTGTTAGAAGATGGACAATCACCAAAAACACTTGTAATTGCATGTAGTGATTCTAGGGTTGATCCTTCAATAATATTAAACACCAATCCTGGTGATATTTTTGTAATTAGGAATGTTGCAAACATTGTCCCACCTTATGAAGATGAAGATGTTGGATATCATAGCACATCTGCAGCAATTGAATATGCTGTTATGGGGCTGAAGGTTGAAAACATTGTGGTGCTGGGGCATTCTGATTGTGGTGGCATTAAGACATTGGTTGAAGACAAAGAAAACAACCACACTTTTATTGATAACTGGCTATATATTGTTGAAAGTGCAAAAGAAAAAGCAATAAAAGAAGGTGGTAGTATAAGTGATATGTGCCACTGCTGTGAGAAAGAAGCAATCAAGCAATCAATAGAAAATTTGAAAAACTTTCCTTTTATTGATGAGAAAAAAGTTGAATTGCACGGATGGTACTTCAATCTTGAAACCGGATTGATAGAAAATATTGCATAAGTCAACATTTTTATTTGTTTTTATAAAAAAAGTGCTTTAGCATTATAAAAAAAAGAGGTTTAAGTAATGAAAAAACTATTGATTATTGCGTTGCTATTTATGAACACGTCATGCTTTTTAAAAGGCAAAAGTTTTGATGATGTTTTTTCTGGCAGAGTATTTGATGAGGTCACAACACCAGAGGCTGTTGAGTTTGAAAAAACTCCTCTAAAAAAAGATAACACTGTTGTTGTATGCCGTGCAAAACAATGCGCTCCTGCAAAAATATCAATGTCAAAAGAATATGTTTATAATTCACTACTACAACTGTTTGAAAATAACAACAAATCAACAGCTTTAATTTGTCAGGCATCGCCAAACTCTCATAGTTGTATTGAAAACTATATTACAGTGCCAATTAAGGTTGGAGTGACTCCTGCCAATATGTATGTAGATTCTGTAAAAATATCAGATGTTACAATTGCAAAAGGCAAACAAGCTCTTAATGTGTTATTAAACTACAACTTAACATTTAATGGACAATCTCCAGATTGCACAACTGCAAGTGCAATGATATATGCAAGATCATCTGAACATGTGGTTATGGAAGATAATGAATATACTTGCCAAATGACTGCTGTTGGCAGAACAAACGTTTCAACTGTATTTGCCATTGATTATATTGATCTTGATTATGGTTTTATTGGTGGTTATTATTCAATTGGCTTGTCTGGCCCTGCTTATGGTGGTGGAGTTGGATATATGCTAATAACGCTGATGAATGATGCATATCCACTATCACCTGTGTTAATGCAGCCAGAGATAAAAAAAGAAATTGCACAACAAAAAGAAGCTGAAGACACAAGCCTTTATGGTATTGAAATCAATAATAAAAATGCTGAAGACTTAGACAATTCTAGCAGAGTGCAAGTTTTCCCAATTTCTAAAAAATAATACTTGATATTTAAAGAATTTGATGTTATATTAATATCCATAGAGGAAATACTGTTTTGCTCGTATATATGCAAGTCTTTCGGGCCAACATTATTTTATAGGGAGCTGTCTCTGAGCAAATCGTGGTTTGTTTATATGGCGCCCACCTTGTTTGACAAGGTTCGAGTTAGAAATGCAGTCTAGTACGGCAAAACGGTTTTCCTCACATCACCCCTTTTATAGGGGATTTTTTTTGAGATTTATTTTTTTCTAGTTTTTTGACAAAAAAAATGTTTACTTTATCTTAATTTTATGATATTATAAGATTTATAAAATATAGGAGACAAGCAAATGGCAGATATTAAGCAAATTCTTAATGATAGCATATCAACTGATGAAAATGTTGTTCAACAGGCAATTCAACAAGTTAATAACATTGATAATGAAAGTGATTTGATGGCTTTGATACATGAGATTAGAAGCACAGTCCCTTCCATTACTTCAACAGAAACAGCTGCAAAAATCACTGATTTGATGACTACAATTGCTTATAATCAACATTCTACTTCAGATATGTTGAAAAACTCATTGGCTATGTCAAAAGTGATTAGTGGCACTTTTCCTCCTAATAATGAATTGTTAAATCAAACACTATTAATGATTGATGAAGCTGTAATTAGTAATAAAGATAATGACAAAGACGTATTAACGGCATCTTTGGATTTTTATGATGACTTATTAAGCAATACGGCAAATGATTTTGATG
>CAYJOO010000005.1:5993-22586 GCA_964371845.1 uncultured Azospirillaceae bacterium
ATGCAGAAAAACTATATATAGTTGCTAGCTCTGTTGGTATGGTTGCAGATAATACTTCTTTTGGTAGTGACACTGACCATAACATTGCTGCAGTAAGTGTGTTAATAAAATCTGTTAAAAATGATGGCTCAGATAACTCAATTACAAAAGAAGCTTTATCTGCAAATAATAAATTAATCGCCCAATCAAAGAACACGCACAATCTGACAACACAATCAGAACTCTTAAACACAATTGCAAAAAGCGATAAGGCCAATGATGATGACATCAAAGAAGTATTAAAGCAAGCAAATGCCATCATCTTAAGCCCTCTTTTTGACAAGGCGACAAACTGGTCAAAAATAGAGGCTGTTGTAAGTGAATCTGCATTAAAGCTTGGCTTGAGTGATATAGAAAAAAATGAGTTAATTGCAAAAATTGAAGCATCTATTGATGATGGCAAAAAAGATGAGATTGCAAACCATCTTGATAGCATTATTGCACCACCAAGCACAGAAGAAGAGGCAGAAATTGATTTTGGTGGAGAAGATCAAAACAACAATACAAAAGATTGGCGTCAAGAAGAAAAAGAAAGAGATGAGAAGTATGCTGAGGATAATAACCGCGATACTGAGCATCAATTTGTTGATCCTGATGGGCTGATTGCTGTCTTTAAGGACAAAAGTGGCAAAGTTGAGTCTCAATTTGAGCATGAAACAAAATCAAAACTAAAAGTAAAACTTGATCCAACAAATAAAAATGCCTTACAATCTTTGTCAGCAAAGCTTGATAATAGTATTGAGATGGGATTTAAGTCGGTTAATCTTCATGGTGATATTAATTCTGCACTTAATCAGGCAATCATAAAACTTGCTGAAGAAAAAGGCATGGATGTATTATTTGAAGGCGTAAAACAAGAAAGAAGCTCAGAAAACGAGCCAAACACACCTGAAAATGATTCAGAAAAATTGGCAAAAGTTGATGCCAGAGAAAAAAGATTAACAGAAGATCATTACTTGGTTGGGAAATGGGGTGGAGATATAGAGGCCGATAAAGAAGATTTTATCAGATTTAAGGTTGAAAACGCTGCCGGATTAATCCAAATGAAGGATGCTTCTGGCAACTGGGTGGAAAACCCTGACTTTACGGCTTTTAAGAATGGACTTCCTGACGATGTCAAAGAAGCAACAAGACAAGGTGCAGAAATGCAAATTGAAAAAGAAATGGCTGCGGGAACACCATTGAGTGAATACAAGTATGACACTCAAAGTATTAGGCTTGAAAAACTTCAGCAAGCAAGAAAAGAGTGGGAAGACGCAGGAAACTCTGCTGGAGCAGGAAGCGCTGAGGCAAACAAGTTTGATGCGCGCAAAAAAGTGGAAGAAGCAAGAAAAAGAATTTCTGAAGCAAGAAAAGATGAAAACCTTGACTTTTCTGCAACTACAAATCTTGCAACCAAAGAAAATGAGTATGTAATCAACAACTTGGATAGCAGCGATGCTGCAAAAAGAAAAGAAGTTGAAGATGCATTAAAAACCATAATGCAAGAAAGAAAAACTCGAGGATAATAAAAAAAAGAGCCATCAAAAAGATGGCTCTTTTTTTTATTTAATTTTCTTATCAAACCAACCGCAAAGCAGCAATGATAAGTACATTATAAATATCACTATTAAAAACCACAAAAAAGCAGCAAGAAATGGTGATCCTTCAATTTGTTTTAAGACATGAGCAAACAATGTTATCAGTAATATAGACATCGTAATGCTTGCTATTTTCTCAATTTTCTTCATAATTTGTATTTTTTTGTTATTTGCCATATAAGTAACACAAATGTTTTTTATTGCAATAAAAAAATTTTGAAAAATGCATTAAGAAGACTTGCCAAGCAAAAATATCTGTTATATTATCAAAAAAAATATTTTTTGTAGAAAGAGAGAAGATGACAAAGTTTTATAATCAACAAACCCCAAAGGCAGATTTTGTAGCAATAGAAAAAGAAATGCTAAAGTTTTGGGAAAGCAATCAAACTTTTGAAAAATCAGTAAAAAATAGAGCAAGTGCTCCTGAATTTGTGTTTTATGACGGACCTCCGTTTGCAAACGGCACTCCACACTATGGGCATATTATGATTTCATATGTAAAAGACGTTGTTGCACGTTTTCAGACACAAGCGGGCAAAAAAGTAGAACGCCGCCTTGGTTGGGACTGCCATGGTTTGCCTGCAGAGATGAGTGCTGAAAAACAACTAGAAGTTTCTGGCAGAAAGCAAATCGAATGCTATGGCGTTAAAAACTTTAATGACTTTTGCCAAGAAGACGTTTTAAAATACTCAAACATCTGGGTAGATATGTTCAAACGTATCGGTCGTTGGGTTGATTTTGACCGCGATTACAAAACTATGGATGTTGACTATATGGAATCTGTAATCAACAACTTTAAACAATTATATGACAAAGGCTTGATGTATGAAGACTTTAGGGTTTTGCCATATTCTTGGGCTGCAGAAACACCATTATCAAACTTTGAAGTAAACCAAGGCTACAAAGACGTTACAGACAACGCAATTACTGTTATGTTTAAGCTTGAAAATGGCATGAATATTCTTGTTTGGACAACAACTCCATGGACATTGCCATCAAACCTTATGCTTGCCGTTGGCAATGATATTGAATACACAATAATGGAAGAAGCTGACAACAAATATGTGCTTGCTACTGCTCTTTTGGGCAAATATAAAAAGCAATTAGAAAGTGCAACACCTGCTGGCACAATCAAAGGATCTGAACTTGTTGGCTTGAGCTACACCCCATTGTTTGACTACTTTAAGTCTGAAGAAAAAGCCTTTAAGGTAATCTCTGGTGAGTTTGTATCAACAGAAGATGGTACTGGCGTGGTGCACATTGCCCCAGGTTTTGGGCAAGATGACTTTGATGTTTGTAGAGCATATGACAAAGATTTTCCGGTCGTTTGCCCTGTTGATGAAGCTGGCAAATTTACCGCAGAAGTTTATGATTATGTGGGAATGCAAGTTTTTGAAACTAATGAGCCAATTATGCAACGCTTAAAAGAAGCTGGCAAACTGGTTAAAAAAGAGCAATACACTCACTCATACCCATTTTGCTGGAGAACAGACACTCCATTAATCTATAAAGCAATGAGCTCTTGGTTTGTAAAAGTAACAGATTTTAGAGATAATATGGTTGCAAACAACCAACAAATCAACTGGATTCCAGACCACATTAAAAACGGACGCTTTGGCAAATGGCTTGAGGGTGCGAGAGACTGGTCAATATCTAGAAACCGCTTTTGGGGAGCTCCAATCCCAGTATGGAAATCAGACAACCCTAGCTTCCCTCGTATAGACGTATTAGGCTCAATTGCAGAAATAAAAGAAAAAACAGGCTTTGAAGTTAAAAATCTTCATAAACCATATATCGATGATGTAATTTATCCAAACCCAGATGATCCATCTGGCCAAACAATGATGAGACGTGTGGGTGATGTGTTTGACTGTTGGTTTGAAAGTGGTTCTATGCCATATGCGCAAGTGCATTATCCGTTTGAAAACAAAGAATGGTTTGAAGAACATTTTCCTGCTGACTTTATTGTTGAGGGAATGGACCAAACTCGTGGTTGGTTTTATACACTAACCGTGCTTGCAACTGCATTGCACAATCGCCCTGCATTTAAAAACTGCATGTGCACAGGCTTGATTATGGCAGAAGGTGGGCAAAAGCAATCAAAACGCCTAAAAAATTACCCAGATCCAAATGAGTTGTTGGATTCTATTGGTTCAGATAGTTTGCGTTGGTTCTTGGTATCTTCACCAGTATTAAAAGGTGGCAATGTTGCCATGGATAAAGATGGCAAAGACGTTGCAAAGGCATCTCGTGAAGCCTTAATCCCGTTGTGGAATGCGTTTTATTTCTTTACTCTTTATGCAAATGCAGAAAATTATCAAGCAAAAGAAATATCTGGCTCAGATAACTTCTTAGATAATTATATTTTATCAAAGTTAAAAACCCTTGCAACATCTGTTAACAAAGATATGCAAGGCTATGAAATCGCAATGGCTTGTGAAAGCATTGCAAAGTTTATTGAGGTATTAAACAACTGGTATATCAGAAGAACAAGAGACCGCTTCTGGGATGGTGATAAACAAGCTTTTGACACACTTTATACAGTACTTATAAATATTGCAAAAATTGCTGCTCCATTGTTGCCATTTATCTCAGAATATATCTATAAGGAACTTGCAAAACAAGAATCTGTTCACTTAACAGACTACCCAACCTTATCTGATATCAAAGAAGATGTAAAACTTATTGAAGATATGGATATGGTTCAAGATCTTTGTTCTGCTGCCAAATTTATCCGTGAAGAAAAATCTTTAAGAAACCGTCTGCCACTTGCATCATTAACTGTTGTTGGCATTAATCTTGATGAGAAAATGCAAGAAATCATCAAAGATGAAATTAATGTAAAACAAATCAAGTTTGATGCAGATATCAATAACTATGCAACCAAAACTGTGTACTTATATACTCCATTGCTTGGCAAAGCTCTTGGCAAAGATATGGGTGCTGTTATGGGCGCATACAAACAAGGCAAGTGGGAGTTAAACGGCGATAAATTAGAAATTGCAGGACAATCATTAAGCAATGACTTGTTTGAAGTTAGACTTGAGATGAAAGAAGGCATCGCCGGCAAAGCATTTGCAGAAAATAGAGCAATTGTTTTATTAGACACAGTAATCACAGCAGAGCTCAAAAAAGAAGGCATTGCTCGTGACTTTGTGCGCTTAATCCAAAACTTGCGCAAAGAAAAAGATTTTGATGTATCTGATAGAATAGAGCTTTCTTATTCTTCAAACGATGCAGAAATTAATGCCGCCCTCACAGAAAATGAGGATTATATAAAAGCCCAAGTATTGGCAATTACAATAGAAAATAATTGTGTTTCTGGAACAAATGAGACTATTGAAAACATGGGAGTTATTTTTGATGTTAAAAGATCTATTAAATAAAAAAATCGATTTATATAAAACATTTTATGGATATGGATTATTTGGACTATTGGCCGCAAGATTGGTTGTCAAGCTTTTTGAATTTCTATAATTGAATATTTCAAAAGATATTTTGACCCTTTGAATGCAAATATGAATGCTGTTTTTGCAACAATTTGCTATTTGGTTTCTGTGTGTGCATTTGCTTATTACATTGTTATTGTATTAAAGCTTGTGTGGAAATCTTGCGCAGACTTTGAAAAAAGCGCTTTTTTGGAGTTTTTGGCAAGAATAATTATTGTGCTATGGGCATTTGCCTTGGGTTGGAGTATTTTTTAATATAAATGTCAACACCAATATATACATTAAAAGAAACTTCAATTGCATTTGGAGATAAAAGACTTTTTGAAAAAATATCGCTCAATATATCTTTGGGCGAAAGAATTTCTTTGATTGGCAGAAACGGATCTGGAAAGTCAACATTACTAAAAATTATATGTGGCATGCTTGAGCCTGATGAGGGCGAAAACTTTATTCAGCCAGGAACAAACATATCATATCTGCAGCAAGAGCCAGACATATCTGGCTATACAACCTTAGAAAGCGTTGTAAAAAAAGACCTTGCGCCAGAAGATGAGTATAATGCAGATATTTTTATTGAAAAGCTGGGTGTATTAAAAGATCAAGATGTTAAAGTTGCAAGTGGTGGTGAGGTAAAAAAAGCTTTTCTGGCAAAAGCTTTAATTAATAGCCCTGATATTTTATTGTTGGATGAGCCAACAAACCATCTGGATATGCCAACAATAGCAATCCTTGAAGAGCTAATAAACTCTTTTAGGGGAGCAATTATCTTAATATCTCACGACAGAGCATTCTTAAATAACACAACAAATAATATGCTTTGGCTTGATCGTGGCACGCTGCGTCAAAAAAATTCTGGGTTTAAGCACTTTGATGCTTGGGAAGAACAAATTTTTGAACAAGAAGTTATTGAACAAAAAAACTTTGCAAAAAAACTCAAACAAGAAGAAGGATGGATGCAAACAGGTGTGACGGCGCGCCGCAAGCGCAACCAAGGCAGGCTAAAACGTTTGCTTGAAATGCGCCAACAAAGAAAAGAACAAATAAAACAAATTGGCACTATCAACCTTAATGTGGAAGAAGCTTCTTTTGCCTCAAAAATGGTTATAGAAGCAAAAAATATCTCTATCAAATTTGGAGAAAGAGATATTGTTAAAAACTTTTCAACTCGCATTATAAAAGGTAATAAAATTGGTATTGTTGGCCCCAATGGTGCTGGCAAAACAACATTAATAAAGCTTCTTACAAAAAAAATTGCGCCAGATTCTGGCAATGTTAGACTTGGCAAAAACTTGGATGAAGCATATTTTGACCAAAACAGAATTAGTCTGGACCCAAAAAAAACACTATGGAAAACCTTGGCAGCAGAAGGTGATCATATTTATGTTCATGGCAAGCATCGTCATGTTGTGGCATATCTTAAGGACTTTTTGTTCAAACCAGAACAAGCGCAAGTGCCAGTGAGCTCGCTTTCTGGTGGTGAGAAAAATCGCCTGATGTTAGCGCTGGTTTTGGCCCAACCCTCAAATTTTTTAATCCTAGACGAGCCAACCAATGACTTGGATATGGACACTCTTGATTTGTTGCAAAATGTGTTATCAGATTATGCAGGCACAGTATTAATAATCTCTCACGATCGTGACTTTTTGGATAATACTGTATCATCTGTGATATATATGAAAGGCGATGGCACAATATTAGAAAACGCTGGTGGCTGCACAGAAGCATTAGAAAAATTTGGCCTGGTTAAAAAGAAAGAAAATAAAAAAGAAACAAAAGTAAAAAAAATAGAAGCTGAAGAAAAACCAAAAACAAAACTATCATACAAAGATCAACGCTTGTTAGAGATATTGCCATCTGAAATTGAAAAAGCAGAAAAAGAAATCAAAGCGATTGAAGCAGAACTAATGGATCCTAATTTATATATTGAAAACCCTCAAAAGTTTGATGAGCTTTCTCAACAACTGGCCTTTTTGCAACAAGAGGTTGAAGAAAAAGAGCTTAAGTGGCTAGAAATAAGCGAAAAAGTTTGAGAAGCTCTTTGCTTTTGAAATGTTGACTCATAAATTATATATGTTAAATATGTTAATGTTATAAATTATTATTAACTTAAACAAAATAAATTATGGAAAAAAAGCGCTATGAAGGAACAGAAGAGCTTATCACAATGGTAAAAGCCCTTCAAGAAGGCAAGTCATATCCAGAAGCAATGTGTAGTTATAGTGTCTTTTATGATCAGTGGGAGGCATTAATAGATATGTATTCAGCTGAAGATATTATGGCAAATGAACATGTTGCAAAACTTTTGGCAGGATATGCAAGTTTGCCAGTATCTCTTATACAAATGCTTGTGTTTGCGGGCATCTCTGATCTTTGGATTGCTGAGACTTTAGCCTTGGCAAAAAACTATAATTTTTTTTTGAGCTCTGATGCATATAAAATATCAGACCACCCATATGCCATAAGAAAAAGGCTGTGGAGAACTTTAATTGAAAATAAAACTGAGTATTTATCAAAAATGAGAGAATACGCACATGAAGTTTGCGCAGATGAAAACTCTTTCAGATGTGAAAAAGATAAAGCTGATGCTTTTATAAACTTTTATAAATAAAAAAAATGGCGGTCAAATGACTGCCATTTTTTTTATAGATTATCAATTATTTTGATAATACAACAACGCCAGGAAGTTCTTTGCCTTCCATCCATTCTAAGAAGGCACCGCCTGCTGTAGAAATGTATGAAAAGTCTTTTGAAACTCCAGCGTGTTCTAAAGCAGAAACTGTGTCTCCACCACCGCCAACAGATGTTAATTTGCCAGCTTTTGTTAATGCTGCTGCATATGCTGCAACCATATTTGTTGCGTTGTCAAAAGGGACTAGTTCAAACACACCCAAAGGTCCGTTCCAAACAAGAGTTTTGCACTCATCTAATTTTGCATTAATATCTGCAACAGATTTTGCGCCAACGTCCATTAAGATCCAGCCTTCTGCAGGAATTTCTGACAAGTCAACTGTTTTGTTTTCTGCATTTGCTTTAAACTCTGTAGAAACGACAACGTCTTGTGGCAAAATGATTTCACAATTATTTGCTTGTGCTGTTGCCATAATTTCTTTTGCTGTGTCTAACATATCCATTTGTACAAGAGAGTTTTTCTCATTAACTGTGTCTACGCCTGTGGCTTTCATAAATGTGTGAGCCATACCGCCAGCAATAACCAACTTGTCTACTTTTTTAACAAGGTTGTTAAGCAAGTCTAATTTTGTTGATACTTTTGAACCACCAACAACTGCCATCAATGGGCGAGTTGGGTTGTTTAAGCCAGATGTCAAAGCGTTTACTTCTTCTTCCATCAAAAGGCCCATTGCAGATGGCTTTAATTTTGCAGCTGCAACCATAGATGCGTGAGCTCTATGTGCTGTTGAAAAAGCATCTACAACATAAGCGTCAATTGGAGCAACCAAATTTTGTGCCCAAGCTTCATCGCCTTTTGTTTCTTCTTTATAGTATCTAAGGTTTTCTAATAACAAAACCTCATCTGCAGACATGTTTGAAATTGCTGTTTTTACGCTTTCGCCAATGCAATCTGATACAAATACAACTTTTTTGCCAAGTGCTTTTTGAAGCTCTGGAGCAACATGAGACAAAGAGTTTGCATCATCACCAAAACCAGTTGGACGACCGAAGTGAGATGTTACAACAACTTTTGCGCCTTTTTCCATAAGCAATTTAATTGTTGGAACAGTTCTGTCTATACGAGCTGTGTTTGTTACTTCAAAGTTTTCATTCATTGGAACGTTTAAGTCTGCTCTAAGCATTACAACTTTGCCAGATAAATCGCCCAAATCTTTTATTGTTTTATACATATATATATCCTTTAACTCAATAAAAAGGACGGGCAAAGCCCGCCCCTTATAATAAATATTAGCCGTTAACTTTTGACATGTGAGAGATTAAGCCCAACACTTTGTTAGAATAACCCCATTCATTATCATACCAAGAAACAACTTTTACAAAATTGCCAGTCAAAGAAATACCTGCTTTTGCATCAAAGATAGATGTTCTTGCATCACCAATGAAGTCTGCAGAAACAACCGCGTCTTCTGTATATCCTAAGATGCCTTTTAATGAAGTTTCTGATGCTTGTTTCATAACTTTGCAGATTTCTTCATAAGAAGCAGCTTTTTCTAAGTTAACTGTTAAGTCAACAACAGAAACGTCCAATGTAGGAACGCGGAAAGCCATACCTGTTAATTTGCCGTTTAATTCAGGAATAACTTTGCCAACTGCTTTTGCAGCACCAGTAGATGATGGAATAATGTTGCCACCAGCAGCTCTACCACCTCTCCAATCTTTTACAGATGGACCGTCAACAGTTTTTTGAGTTGCAGTTGTTGCATGAACAGTTGTCATTAAGCCGTCTTTGATACCAAAGTTGTCATTAAGTACTTTTGCAATTGGTGCCAAGCAGTTTGTTGTGCAAGATGCGTTTGATACAAACTGAGTACCTTTTACATAAGAGTCAGTATTTACACCGCAAACAAACATTGGAGTGTCATCACCAGATGGAGCAGACATTACAACATATTTTGCACCAGCATCGATGTGGCCTTGAGCTTTTTCTTTTGTTAAGAACAAGCCAGTTGATTCAACAACATATTCTGCACCAATAGCGTCCCATTTAAGGTCTGCTGGGTTTCTTTCTGCAGTAACGCGGATTGATTTGCCGTTTACAACTAATGCACCATCTTTAACTTCTACAGAACCAGTGAATTGTCCGTGAACTGAATCATACTTAAGCATATAAGCCATGTATTCAACATCGATAAGATCATTAATACCTACGATTTCAATATTGTCCATTGTTTGAGCAGCTCTGAAAACCAAACGGCCAATTCTACCAAAACCATTAATACCAACTTTTATTGTCATTTTTCTTTCCTTTTTTTTGTTAAATGATTAAAAATTCTTTGCTACAATAGCACTTTTTGTTAAATTTGCAAGTGTTATTTGGAGCCCTTGGGGAGAATTTGAGCATTGACAAAAACAACTTGACAAAAGCCTCCTGTGATGTAATATCCGAGCTGAAAAAGTATATATATGTCAAACAAATTAAAATCCAATTATTATGGAAAATAGAAAAGCAAAGCTTATAACACAACTCGAAGAACTGCGAGCAAAAGAAGCTCAAGCAAGAGAACTGGCAATAAAAAGAAAAAAAGAAAAAGCTCTTAGAGAAGCTAAAGTTGCAAAAAATAATGAGCTAAAATCATTAGATTACTTCTTAAGAGAAGTTGACGAAGGCTTTCTTAATATTAGAGAGCTTAGTAACCATCTTGCTGCAATGTCGCAAGAACCAGGCTTTTGCAAAGAGAAAAAAACTTCTTTGCTAATAAGCATTGCAGATGCAATTATTAAAAAAAAGGCAGACAACCTTGATAGGTTTATTTGCATTATATTCTTGCAAAAAGAAGTTTTGGCTTTTATAATAAAAAAAGCCTTATCTTTTATGACAACGCAAGAACGTGTCTATGGGGAGTATATACTAAGTTTGATAAACTCAAAATCTCAAACTTTAGACAAGGCTGAAGGTGTTGTTGAATTTTTGGCAAACGAAAAACCAACGATTAAAACCGCAAAAAAAATATTCAAAAAGCTTGATATAGTAGCAAGTGAGGCTGCAATCACGCCTTTTGTTGATGCCCTTAAAGAAGGTAGAATCAAAGAGGGTTATCTTTTGAGCTATTTGAGGATGGCTGCCCCATTGGCGGATTGGCATAAATCTGTCTTTGATGATATTTTTGAGTTGGTATGCGTTGATAAAAAGTTGCCACACAAGGCTGTCTTATTAATGGTTCGCCATAAAAACATAATCTATTCAAGAGCAAGCGCTTCTAGATTTATCCTCAATGGATATAGAAGTGGCGTGCTTGCAGGCTTGCAATTGACGATGGAGGAAGCTTTGAGTGTCTTGCAATATGACACTGATTACTACGAAGCTTATGAAGTTATACCTAACTTTGTAAGAATTTGGAAGAAATCTCCTAGAGGGAGTGGTGCTTTAGGCTTCTTCTTAAGGGCTGTATTTGAAGGCAAAGTTCCTTCTTGCCATCTAAAGGGGGCAACTATAGAATATAAGGCGGGTTTTATTGCAACTCATGCAGCAGAGAACAAAGCCTTTATGCCATATTTAGATAAGTGCTTAAAAGATTGTGACAAACTGAGTGCTCATGAAGAAGATATGCTTATAAAGCAATTCTCTGATGATTTGGATGTCATCACTCCATACTTCAAGCGGATTTATAGCATTGAAGTATAAAAAAATAAAAAAGAGGTTTGGGTTAATCCCCTGCCTCTTTTTTTGTTTTATGAACTTGTAATTTTGCCTTATGTGTATTTGTTGCATTAATCCCTGTGAAAAACTATCAAATTTGTTGCATTGCAATAATTAATAAGCTATATAACAACTTATGAGTATACGTATATTGCCACAAAACCTTATCAACCAGATTGCTGCGGGAGAAGTTATTGAAAGACCTTTTTCTGTGGTTAAAGAATTGGTTGAAAACGCAATCGATGCAGGAGCAACACAAATTGATGTGCAACTTTTTGATGGCGGAAAAGCAAATATTATAATAACAGATAACGGCAAAGGCATGAATGAAGATGACCTTTTGTTATCTGTTCATCCACATGCAACATCAAAACTTGAGGATGATAATTTATTTGCTGTTAAGCATCTGGGTTTTAGGGGGGAGGCTTTGGCCTCTATATCATCTGTTGCAAGACTTTGCATTGTTACAAGAACCAAAGAAGCTCAGAATGCAATTGAGCTAAACGCACAAACAATGGAGATTAAACCAGCGCCGGGCGCTTGTGGCACAAAAATTGAGGTAAAAGATCTTTTTTATGCAACCCCTGCCCGTCTAAAGTTTTTGAAGTCATCATCTTATGAGGTGTCTTCTTGTTGTGAGGTAATTAACAAACTTGCAATGGCAAATCCACATGTTGGCTTTAAGCTTGTATCAGATGGAAAGATTAAAATATCTTATGTATCAAAAAAAGAACGCGCGGAACGAATTTTTGAGGTGATGGGCAAAGATTTTGCCAGCAACTCAATTGCAATATCTTCAATGAACTCAGAGCTGAAAATCTCTGGATATATAGGATTGCCAACTCTTTCAAAGTCAAACTCATTATCACAATATTTGTTTGTTAATAATCGATTTGTAAAAGACAATCTTTTGCTTGGAGCCATAAAAGGTGCTTATCAAGATGTTTTGGAACGAGGCAAATACCCTAGTGTGGCAATATTTTTTGATATTTTGCCTGAAATGGTTGATGTGAATGTGCACCCTCAAAAAGCAGAAGTGCGTTTTTTTGATGGGCAAATGGTTAGAGGGATGCTTGTTTCTGCAATAAGAAAAGCTTTGGAGATTGGGGGGCAAAAAAGTGCTGTTCATTTTTCAAAACCAATGTATCAACCCCAGCCATCTATATATCAACACCAATCATCAACAGTGCCAAGCGTTTTGTTTTGCGCTGAAAATAATGAGAAACTGTCTATTGATACATCTTTGTTTTCTGTTAAGTCAGAAGAGCCGATGTCATTTGAAACTCCTCAAGAAAATATTGGTTTTTTGGGATTGGCAAAAGCGCAATTTAATAATCTTTATATAATATCTCAAACCCCAAATGGAATTTGCATTGTTGACCAACATGCAGCTCATGAGAGAATTGTCTTAGAAAAAATGAAAGAAAATTATGCAAATAAAAAAACGCAAACGCAAATGCTTTTAATCCCTGAAGTGGTGGAATTAAAGCAGCTTGAAAAGTCTGCTCTTTTAGAAATGCAGCCCGAACTTGCAAAAATTGGTTTTGAGATTGAAGATTTTGGAGTTGATGCAATTTTGGTGCGTGAAGTTCCGGCTTTGATTGCAGATGGAGATGTTATTGCGTTGATAAAAAAAGTTGCAGAAGAAGCTCTTGAATTTGATGAAAGCTATGCAATTGAAAAAAAAGTGCATGATATTATGGCAACTGTTGCTTGTCATGGCTCGGTTAGATCTGGCAGAGAGATGAACACATCTGAGATGAACCAGCTCCTAAGAGATATGGAAAAAACAAATAATTCTGGTCAATGCAACCATGGCAGACCAACATATGTTGAACTTACAACAAAAGATATTGAAAGGTTATTTTTAAGATGAAGTGCCCATTTTGCTCAAATGTAGAAACTCAAGTTAAAGATTCTAGGCTTACAGAAGATGGATCTGCAATTAGACGAAGACGCGAGTGCCCAGAATGCGCATCTAGGTTTACGACTTTTGAACGTGTGTTTTTACGTGAGTTGACAATTGTAAAAAGAAACGGGGAAAAAACGCCTTTTGATAGAGAAAAACTTGCAAAATCTATCAGGCTTGCGTTAAGAAAGCGCCCCGTGACACCAGAGAGAATTGAAAAGGTTATAACATCAATACAACGAAAATTAGAGAGCTCTGGCGAGGCAGAAATTGCATCACAAAAAGTGGGGGAGTATGTTATGAATGCCTTGGCAAGGCTTGATCATATTGCATATATTAGGTTTGCATCTGTTTATCAAGACTTTAATGAAGTTAAAGACTTTATTGAATCAGTTGAGGCCTTGGTTAAGAAATAATATTATGATTTTTAGATATGGGAATTAATAAAATGAAAAAGAAAACATCATTTATAATAGCGACCTTCTTTGGTGCGGGATATTTTCCCAAAGCATCAGGAACATTTGGCTCTTTAGTTACATTGCCTTTTGTATTTGCAATTAATCACTATTTTGGCCTGTGTGGAATGCTTGTTTTTGTTGCAACAACTTTGATTGTTGGCACATGGGCAATAAAAGAAGTATTAAAACACACAACTCATGACCCAAAAGAGGTGGTGATTGATGAGACAGTTGGGCAATCTATTGCACTTTTGTTTTTGGCAATAAATCCTAGTTTGTATACATATATATTGGGGTTTTTATTTTTTAGGGTTTTTGATATATTCAAACCATATCCCGTGTCTTATTTTGATAAAAAAGTTGACAATGAATATGGAGTAATGTTTGATGATGTTGTAGCCGGCATTTATGCTCTGATAGCCTTATATATAATAAACATCATATTTTAATAAGGATTGTTTTGATGAAGACGTATGTTAGTTGTTATAATACCAATATGGGTATTCAACAAAAGTGTGCAGATTTTTTTCAGGCATTAAAAAAGCTTAATATCACAACAGTCATTGACTATCAATCAAATGCAAAAAACTGCAAGTCATCTTATTTTGTGGCAAATAATGAAGTATTTGCTATGATAAACAAAATTTATACCTCAAATAACAAAACCATTTGCTTTACAGAAGACCATGCCTTGGTTGCAGGCATATTTAAAAATCTGCCAGAGAATAGTGGTTTGGTTTATGTTGATGCCCATGCAGATTTTCATAGCTGGGAGACTAGCCACTCAAAAAGAGCGCATGGAATGTCTCTTGGCACTTTTATGGGACTTGAAGGTGAAAACCTAAAAGGAAATGTTAAACCTCAGGATTTAATTATGATTGGTGTTAGGGACTATGAAAATGAAGAGATTGAAAACTTAAGAAAATTAAAAATAAATAATGTTTTTGGTTATGATGCACAAAACGGCAGCTTTTATAATATATTTTCTAAAGAAAGCATTAGCTTTGAGAATATCATAGACTTGATTAAAGTTATTGCAAAAAGAACCAGTGCTATGGGATTGAGTTTTGATCTGGATGCTATTGATAGCAAGGAGTTTAATGGAGCACATTATCATGTTGGCAATTTGCCCGCTTCTGTTTGCAAAAACTTATTGTCTTTGACAAGCAATCTTTATTCTTTAATTGAAATAACAGAGTTAAACACACACAATGATAATGAAAATGATTGTGACATTGTAAAAAGCCTGGTTGATATAATTTAGGCAAAAATTAATTAATAACCAAAAAAAATACTTGTTATTTATAATTCTTGCTTTAACATTTAGTCATGAAAACACTTAATAATGATTATATTGAGCCAATTGTTGTTGGCGCATATGAAGTTAGAATCGCAAATAGCGAAGAAGAACTTTTGAAAGCACAAAAACTTAGATACGAATACTTGATCAAAGAGTATAGCCCTGATGATGGCGCGTGTAATGATGGAGCAAATCCAACGGATTCAAACGCAGCATCTTTGGGCATTGATTGCGATGAGTTTGACAAATATTGCTCTCATCTTATTGTAATTAATCATGAACTGCCAAAAGATGAGCAAATTATTGCCACATATAGAATGATGAGAAACAAGTATAAAGAAATGGTTGGCAGATGGTATTCATCATCAGAGTTTAATCTGGATAATCTTGCAAGCATTGAAGATCAAACAATAGAACTGGGCAGAGCAACCGTTCATGTTGATCACAGAAACAATACAACTCTTAAAATGCTTTGGTATGGCATTGGCGCATTTATTCAAAAATACAATCTTAGATATATGATAGGCACTGCATCTTTTAAGGGAGATGATGTAAGTAAATATGCCTCAGAGCTATCATTCTTAAAACATTTTTGTGCAATGCCAGAAGAATATATGGCATATGCAATATCTAAGGACGCTGCCGAGATTGATGCAATTGATAAAGATAGTATTGATCAAAAAAAAGCAATAATGGATTTGCCACCAATCATCAAAGGTTATTTAAGAACTGGAGGGTGTTCATTCTCAACCACTGCTTTTATTGACAGACCATTTGGCTGTATTGATGTTTTGGTATTTTTTGATGCAGAGAAAACATCTGATAAATATGCGCAACAATTTTTGGGAAGAAAATAATGCGTTTGTTGGCTGGGATTAAGGTCTTTTTGATTGCTCTTTGGATTTTGGTGCAGCCAATATTTTTGATTGTTGCACACATAATAACCCCAAAAAGAGTTAATTGGTATAGAAAGTTTTTTTGGAAAATCGCAGGAAACATCTTAGGCTTTAAGTATAAGGTAACAGGAAAAATTGATAATAAACGCCCGCTTATGGTTGCATTAAATCATACATCATTGATTGATATTATTGTGTTGGGCAAAAAATTTAATCCAAACTTTATAGCAAAATCAGATGTTGGCAAATGGCCAATTTTTGGCTTGGCAGCCAAACTTGGTGGTACACTATTTATATCAAGAAAACCATCAGATGCAAAAAAAGAAACTAAACGACTTGTATCTGATATTAAAAAACAAAAAAAGCCTGTTTTCTTCTTTCCGGAGGGAACAACAAACAATGGCACAGATATATTATCATTTAAGCCTGCATTATTTGAGCTTGCTCTTGCAAATGGCTTTTTTGTGCAACCTGCAATAATCAAATATACAAAGATTAATGGCAAGCCAACAACAATGACATCTAGACGTTTGGTTAGTTGGACAATCAAAGATAAAACTAGCTTGTTGCAAAAAATATATCAGGTTTTGACCTTTAAGTCATGGGAGGTTTCTATAAAATTTTTGGAGCCAGT
>CAYJOO010000005.1:22596-25911 GCA_964371845.1 uncultured Azospirillaceae bacterium
TTGACACCACCTTGTTTGAGGACAGAAAATCACTGGCAAAACACGTTGAAGAAATCATAAAAAAAGAATATGCTTCTTTATGATAGAAAGGAGTTTTTATGCGCCCGTCAATATTAAGCCCACTATTTGTAAGTGCCGATGCAATTAATGGTGTTGGTCAAAAATATTATAAGCTATTAGAAAAACTTGGTGTTAAAAAAATTTTGGATTTTATATGGCAAATGCCGTATAACATTATTGATAGAACATATGCACCAAAGTTAATACAAGCGCAAGCAGGAAAAATTGCAACTGTTAAGGTTAAAGTTTTGGCGCATATCCCAAACCAAAAGAAAAGCTCTCCTTATAAAATTATATGTGAAGATGACAGTGCGCAGATAACGCTTTCTTTTTTTAAGGCTTATCCTAATACTTTGCAAAAAAACTTTCCGATTGGCGCTGTTAAGATTGTGAGTGGAAAAATAGAACTCTTTAATGGTGATTTGCAAATGAACCACCCAGATGTGATATTAAATGAAGGAGAAGAGAAAAAAGCATATCGCCTTGAACCTGTTTATTCATTAACCGCTGGGGTGACAAACAGAATGCTTGGATATTGGATTTATCAAGCGATTGCAAAACTCCCAAAGCTAGAAGAATGGCAAGATAAACACTTTGTCAAAGAACGTAAATTTGCACCGTTTAAGGATTGTTTATTGGGATTGCATTTTCCAAAAGCTGCAGCTGATATTTTGCCATCTTCTGGATACAGAACAAGACTTGCATATGATGAGTTACTAGCAAACCAATTGTCACTTGGAATTGCTAGAAAAGTTATAAAAAAACAAGCCGGCAGACAGGTTGCAGGCAATGGAATGCTCAGAAAAAAAGCACTTGAGTCTCTTGGCTTTGAGCTAACGGATGCACAAAAAAGAGTTTTGTTAGAAATTAACGATGATCAAAAAGCTGAGCACAGAATGTTGCGTTTGCTACAAGGCGATGTTGGAAGCGGTAAAACAATTGTTGCACTACTGGCAATGCTAAATGCTGTTGAATGTGGTTTTCAGGCCTCTATTATGGCACCAACTGAAATTTTGGCCACACAGCACTTTGAGACAATCTCTGAAATATGTAATGAGATTGGTATTAATGTAACATTGTTAACCGGACGCATTAAAGGAAAAGCAAGAGAAAAAGTCCTAGGCGAGCTTAAGAGCGGAGAGGCAAATATTATAGTTGGCACGCATGCTCTTTTTCAAGATACGGTAGAGTTTAAGGATTTGGCATTTGTGTGTGTTGATGAGCAACACAGATTTGGTGTGCATCAGCGTTTGATGTTCTCTGCAAAAGGGGATAAAACAGATGTTTTGGTTATGACGGCAACCCCTATTCCGCGCACTTTGGTTTTGACCTCTTTTGGAGACATGGAGTATTCAAAAATTGATGAACTGCCAAAAGGTAGAAAACCTGTTGATACCAGAATTATAGCACTTTCAAAAACGCCTGAGATTATAAATAGATTGCAAGAAAAAATAAAAAATGATGAGCGCATTTATTGGGTTTGCCCATTGATTGAGGAAAATGAAACCCTTGACCTTGCTGCTGCTGTAGAAAGATTTGAAAACCTAAAAAAACAATTTGGGGATTTGGTTGGCCTTGTGCATGGGAAGATGAAAGATAAAGAAAAAAATGAGGTTATGGCCGATTTTAAGTCAGGTAAAACAAAAATTTTGGTAGCAACAACTGTTATAGAAGTTGGTGTTAATGTGCCCGAGGCGACATTGATGATTATTGAAAATGCGCAAAGATTTGGCCTTGCACAATTGCACCAATTAAGAGGACGAATTAAAAGAGGCTACAAAGCCGGAACCTGTTTGTTATTATATGGTTATCCATTATCAGAGGTTTCAAAACAACGCTTGGAAATTATGAAAAAAACAGAAGATGGCTTTGAGATATCTGAAAAAGATTTGGAATTGCGTGGCGGTGGAGAAATGCTTGGGGTCAAACAATCTGGTTTTCAAGAATTTTTGATAGCCGATGTGGACTATCATAAGGACTTGTTACTTGTGGCATATAAAGATGCAAAAATGATTTTAGAAACAGATCCTGAACTAAAATCTGAACGCGGGCAAAACTTGCGCAACCTCTTGTATTTGTTTGAAAAAGATAAAACAATAAAAACTTTTAATGCCTGAGTTCTGTTATTATATGTGATATAATACATAAAATTGTGATATTTTTTTTGCCTTTGTATTGAAAAATATAAATTGATAATTATCTCTTTGGAGTACACTTTACTTGGGAGGAAAATTTTTATGAAGAACAAAGGACTTTCTATTTTTACGCTGGCGATGATTAACGTTGCAGCGGTAGTTAGCTTAAGGGGCCTGCCTGCTGAAGCAGAGTATGGTCTTTCATCTATATTTTATTATATTTTTGCTGCAGTTTGCTTTTTGATACCTGTTTCATTAGTGGCTGCAGAGATGGCAACTGGTTGGCCACAAAAAGGTGGTGTGTTCCGCTGGGTGGGCGAGGCTTTTAACCCGAAAGTTGGCTTTATGGCAATTTGGTTGCAGTGGTTGCAAAACTCTATTTGGTTTCCGACTGTATTAACTTTTGCAGCGGTTTCTTTGGCTTTTATTGGCCCAGATGAAAGTGGAGACTTGGCTTTATCTGCAAACAAATATTATACCCTTGCAATTGTGCTTGGGGTTTATTGGTTGGCAACGTTTGCAAACTTTATGGGTGTTAAGGTTGCAGGGGCAATATCAAAATGGGGCGCTATGCTTGGAACGTTAATCCCTGGAGGGATTTTGATTTTGCTTGGTTTTGGTTATGTGCTTTGTGGTGGAGAAATCCAAATGCCCATAAGCTCAAAAGAGCTTATTCCTGATTTGTCAAATTTTAATAACTTGTCTTTGGCGGTTTCTATATTCTTATTTTATGCAGGTATGGAAATGAGTGCTGTGCATATTACAGAAGTTGAAGAGCCCCAAAAAAACTATCCTAGAGCAATATTCTTGGCCTCTGCAATAACTGTTGCATTGTTTGTGCTTGGTACACTTGCTTTGGGCTTTATTATTCCAAAATCAGAAATTAATCTTACACAAAGTTTGCTTGTTGGTTATAATGATTTGTTTGCATATTTTAACATTTCTTGGGCTGGCCATGTTATGGCGTTCTTTTTAGCAATTGGTGTGTTTGCAGGAGTTTCTACTTGGGTTGCGGGTCCTTCAACAGGTTTGCTTGCGGTTGGTAAGGCTGGTTATTTGCCAAAATGGTTTCAGCATACAAATAAAGCAGGAATGCAAACTAACATTTTATTTTTGCAAG
>CAYJOO010000006.1:0-7106 GCA_964371845.1 uncultured Azospirillaceae bacterium
CTTTGGTTGGATATTTTGCTCTAAAAGCATCATACAATCCCAGATGTTCAAGTGCTGCAAATCTTGCTTTTACTTCTGGCAAATATAAGGCATTACCAATATATGGTTTTTCATTATAAACATCTTCACTTGTCAAGATAACATTAAAATCTCCAGCTAATATAACATTTTTGTGTTTTTTTAATAGCTCTTTTGCGTGTTTGTATAATGCCTGCATAAAGCGTAGTTTATAACCATATTTATTATCATCATCAACAGGATTCCCGTTTGGCAAATAAATGGTTGCAAATACATAACTTTCACCCTCATATTCAAGCTCTGCCTGAAGATATCTTGAGTTTATATCTTCAAAATTTGGCAGGCCATAAACAATGTTGCTTAGCTTGTGCTTTGATAAAATTGCCACACCATTATAAGACTTTTGCCCCAAAACATATGCTTCATAGCCACTTGCATTAATCTCAAAGATCGGAAACTTTGTTTCTTCACATTTAATTTCTTGCAAAAAAACAATGTCCAAATTTTCTTGTTTTAGCCAGTTAGTTAAAATGTTAATTCTTGCATTAACAGAATTTATATTAAAAGTTGCGATTTTCATACAAAAAATATATCACTTGTTAATTGATTGTAAAGCTTTTTGATTTATCATTGCAAAAAAAGGAGAATAACTATGTTTCAAGAATTTGAAGAAAACGATAAATCAGAAGAGTTTTTAAGTGATTTTAGAAATAAAATCAATCAGCAATCAATCGCATCTTTTCAAGAAAAAAAAGAAGAGGTTGCAAGATCAAAAAATATTTTAATTGGTGCACTTTCAGGCATTATCTTAGCAGGTGTTGTGGGTTTTGTTGCATTTTCACCAAAATATGCAGATAATAAATCAAAAGAGCTTCCTGTAATTCGTCGCCCTCAGACGGCAGTTAAGGTGCAACCCTTAGAGCCAGGCGGCATGGAAATTGCCAATAAAGATAAAAGTATCTATGATATTATTGAAAAAAAAGTAGAAGACACAAACCAAAATGTTGAAAGTATTTTGCCACCTCCAGAAGAAATCAAAGCTCCTGTAGTAGCAGAAGCTGCTCCAAGTGTTAGTGTTGATGAAATTATCAAAGAGGCAGAAACTGCACCAAAAGAAGTTGCAAGCGCAGCCACAAAAAAAGTTGCTCCAGCAGCTTCAGAAGAAGTTGTTGCCGCAGCTCCCAAAGAGGTTGCTAAAGTTGCAATTCCTGCTCCAGTAAAAGTTGAGCAACCAAAAGCAGAAAAAATAGTTGCTCCAAAAGTGGTTGCAGCTGCCAAGCCTGCGCCAAAAACAGTTGCAAAGAAACCCGCTGTAGCAAAAGGAATGTGGCAAGTTCAAATAATGTCATCTCAAAATAAATCTGCAATAGAAAAAAGCAAAGCTTCTATCGCCAAAAAATATGCTGCCTTAAAAGGTGTAGATATAATGATAGAAGATGCATACATCGCAGGAAAAGGCACATTTTATCGCTTAAAAGCTGGGGCATATAGCTCAAAATCACAAGCAGACAAACTTTGTGCAGAGCTTAAAAAAGCAGGGTTAGGATGCTTTGTAAAGCAAAAATAATATGATTACCAAACTCATAATAAACTTGTTACCCATCTTTATTGCCATCATAGCCCATGAGTACGCTCATGGCTATGTGGCAAATAGATTGGGTGATGATACAGCAAAAAAACAAGGGCGATTATCTATTAATCCAATAAGACACATAGATGTTTTTGGCACGCTTATTTTGCCATTGGTATTATTGTTTACACAAGTTGGTTTTGTGTTTGGTTGGGCAAAGCCTGTCCCTGTTAATATCAGCAAATTAAAAAAAACAAAAAGAGATAGGGTCTTGGTTGCGGCATCAGGGATTGTCGCCAATTTTTATTTGGCTTTAACATCTGCTTTATGTGTGTATCTATGTTCATTTATATCAAACCCATATATGCAAGGTGTGATTAGCTTATTTTTTATAAATATGGTTATTTTCAATATCGTTTTAATAGTGTTTAATATTTTGCCAATCCCTCCTTTAGATGGCTCAAAATTATTTTTTGGTGCAATAGACAAGCCATGGGCAAAAAGATATTTGGCAGAGGATAAATACGGATTGTTGGCAATAGTTGTATTGGCCTTTATATTGCCGTTCTTAAATATTAATATATTCAGTGCATATATTATCAACGTTTCAAAGTTTTTTATCTCAGCATTAATATAATAATTTTATTGCATTGTATTCAGTTTTTGTTATTATACAAAAAAAAGGAGATAATATGAAAACCGCAATAATAATGGCATTACCACAAGAATATGGCATTCAAGATAAATCAGTCAAACAAACAGAAATCAATGGCCTTCAAATATTTTTTTCAGGTGTTGGCAAGGCAAATGCTGCTTTTTTGTTGGGAATATTAATTGCCCAAGATTATGAAAACATCATAAACATTGGAACCGTAGCAGGATATGGACTCAACCAAGGTGATGTTGTTATTCCAAAAACATTTATAGAATGGGATTTTGACTTATCTGCACTAGGCATGGAAAAAGGCCAGGTATGGAACACAAAAAGCAAATATATCACTCCAAATTCAATCTTTAATTTTAATCAGTTCAAAACAGCAGAGTGCAAAAATATTGCCACAGCAGATTGCTTTGTAGATGATTGGAAGAAGGTTTTTGATGTTGATAAGGATATAAATTTAATAGATATGGAATCAGCGCCAATGGCAAGGATCTGCTCAGCAAATAATATCAACTTTGCTGCCATAAAAGTAGTTTCTGACAATGCAGATGGCAACAGTCATTTTGCCTGGGACGAGTTTGTTGACGGCCCTGGCAAAGATATCATAAAAGACATTGCAACAAAACTATCTGAGGACTTCAAATCATGAGCTATAAAGGCAAAATCGCAACGATTCCAAATTTTCCTACCGAAGGAATAATGTTTAAGGATCTTACTCCAATATTTAATGATTATAATGCTTTTAACGCAATGATAAAAGAGATTGCACAACGCTATAAAGATCAGCGCATTGATTATGTTTTTGGTGTTGAAGCAAGAGGGTTTATTATAGGCGCTGCCTTAGCAATAGAATTAAAATGTGGGTTTGTTCCTGTCAGAAAAAAAGGCAAGCTCCCAGGTGATATACTCTCTGAGAGTTATCAAAAAGAATATGGTTTTGATGAGTTAGAAATTCAAAACAAAGAATATAGCGGCAACTCAATTATTATTGATGATGTTTTGGCAACAGGAGGCACCGCCATTGCGGCATATAACTTGGTTTCTCAAAAAACCAATGTTATAGAAACCTTGTTTGCATCAGAAATCAAGTTTTTAGAAGGTGCAAAACTATTGGCAAAGCATAATATAAAACACCACTCATTAATTGAGTTATAATCAAAGCAGATTAAGCATTCTCTCAGTTGCCTTAATTGCAGCTTTTACTTGGTCACTAGAGACACCGTGGGTGGTTTTTCCATCATCCCATTTAATTGAAGCCTCAACCAAAGAGTTTGATTGCCCACCAGGGGGAATGCTTATTTCAAAATCAACCAACTTGGGCACAGTAATATTCATTTTAGGCGCCAGCTTATGCAAAGCTTGCATAAATGCGTCATAACCACCATTGCCAATTGCGCTTTCCTCAAACACTTTATCTTGATACTCAATTTGAATATTTGCACTTGGTTTCATTGACATTGTTGTTGCAATAACACACCCAGCCACTCTAATTTTTTTGTTTTTTTGGCCTTCCAACATATCAAAAACCAAAAAAGGCAAATCATCAGGAGTTATTGTTTTTTTCATATCTCCAAGTTCTATAACTTTTTCTAACAATTTTTTCTTTTGATCATCATTTAGTTCAATCTTCATCTTTTTAAGATTGATATCAAGACTTGCCTTGCCAGATAACTTGCCCAAAGCATAACTAGTTGCTCGATTAAATCTTTCTGGTGATAGTTTTGATATATAAAGGCTGCCTTTTTTATCACCGTCTGCATGAATTCCTGCAGTTTGAGTAAACACATCTTTGCCCAAAATTGGCATATTGCTAGGGATTCTCTTGCCAGCAAAGGTTTCAACCAACACACTTATTTCTTTTAACTTGTTTTCATTAACAGCACACTCAAAGTCTGTGTGATCATTAATGCATACAACTACCTGAGACAAGTCAGCATTTCCGGTCCTTTCACCCAGTGCATTTATTGTTGTGTGCACGCCGCTTGCACCAGCTTTTATTGCAGCAAGAGCATTGGCGGTTGCAAAACCATAATCATTATGGGCATGAAACTCAAACTTAAAATCAGGAAAATCTTTTGTCATCAAAGACACATATTCAAACACTTCAAAGGGGTTTAATACTCCCAAAGTATCTGGCAGCAAAATTCTTTCAAACCCCAAATCTTTATAGGTCGCAAGCAACTGATAAACATAATCTTTGCTTTCTTTTACGCCATTTGACCAATCTTCAAGATAAACATTGCAAACAAAGCCTTTTGCTTTTGCATATTCAACAGTTTTCTTTATATCTGCAATATGTTCTTCAATTGATTTATTAAGCTGCATTTCACAATGTTTTTTTGAACCTTTTGTTAATAAATTAATTCTTCTGCAACCAGTTTTTTCAAGCCAGTCGACAGATTTGTTATAATCAACAAAACTCAACACCTCAACCTTGTCTTGATATCCATTTTCTTTTGCCCATGCCATAATGTTTGAAAGAGTTTCTTGCTCTTTTGGGCTCACTTTTGCAGAGCACACCTCTATCCTTGAGACATTAACATCTTCTAACAACGTTTTTGCAATTGTAAGCTTTTCTTCTCCCTTAAAAGAGACAGCTTGAGTTTGTTCTCCATCCCTAAGGGTTGTATCCATAATTTCTATTGTTTTCATATTATTCTTCCAAAAGGTCCATTTGCTTATTTGGGTTTGTATTTTTCTTTATTGTTTTTGGCACTCCCAAATACTCACATCCCAAGTCAGATATAACGCGTCCTCTTGGGGTTCTTTGCAAAAATCCAAGCTTTAATAAATATGGTTCAATAACCTCTTCAATACTATCACGTTCTTCTGAAAGTGCTGCTGCAAGAGTGTCTGCCCCAACGGGTCCGCCACCATAATTATTTATAATACATTGCAAATATCTTCTATCAAAAGCATCAAGGCCATAATCATCAACATCAAGTCTTTTCAATGACATATCGCAAACATCTTTACCAACACTTGACATATTTGCCCCAAAATCTCTCACTCGTCTAAGCAAGCGCCCAGCCACACGTGGAGTCCCACGAGATCGTTTGGCAATTTCAAATGCCCCTTGTTCATCAAGTGGCAGGTTTAATAACCTTGCACCACGCATAACAATTGTTTGCAAGTCATTTGCATCATAAAAATCCAATCTAAGAGGAATACCAAATCTGTCGCGTAATGGGTTTGATAAAAGTCCTGATCTTGTTGTTGCTCCAACAAGCGTAAAAGGCTGAAGCTCAATTTTAACAGAGCGCGCAGAAGGGCCTTCACCAATGATAATATCTAATTGAAAATCTTCCATTGCTGAGTACAAAACCTCTTCAATAGCAGGGTTTAGTCTATGAATCTCGTCTATAAACAAAACATCGTTTGCCTCAAGATTGGTTAATATTGCAGCCAAGTCACCAGATTTTGAAATCATTGGTGCCGATGTCGGCTTAAAATTAACGCCCAACTCTTTTGCAACAATAGATGCCAGAGTGGTTTTACCAAGCCCAGGAGGGCCAAACAATAAAACATGATCAAGAGCTTCACGTCTTGATTTTGCGGCCTCAATAAAAACCTTTAGATTGTCACACACTGCACGTTGTCCAACAAAGTCAGATAATGTTTGCGGGCGCAGATTTATTGGAGCGTTAATATCTTCTGGCATTTGGTGTGGGGTTATCAATCTGTCTTCCATAATCAACCTGCCAATTCTTTAAGGGATAATTTTATTAAAGTTGCGACATTTGCATTTTCATTCACCTTAAGCGCAACATTAACAGCTCTGTATGCATCAATTTTTGCATAGCCAAGATTAACAAGTGCAGAAACTGCATCTTCCATAGCACTTGGATCAGCCACTCTTGCTGTTGTGTTTTCAACAAAGTTTGCCACCTCAACACTCCCAAAACCAAATTGAGCCGCTTTGTCTTTAAGTTCTGTTAAAATTCTCATAGCAAGTTTTGGGCCAACCCCATTTGCTTGCCCAATCATTGCTTTATCTTGTGCCATTATTGCGTTTGCAATATCATTTGGTGATAATGCTGATAAAATTGCCAAGCCAACCTTTGGACCAACACCTTGAACCTTTGTAATAATATTAAAAGCATTTTTTTCATGAGCATCAACAAATCCATATAACGTAAAGCTATCTTCTTTAACAACTGTTTCAATATGCAAGGCAATTGCCGTGCCAACTTCTAATTTTGACAATGTTTTTGATGAGCACCAAACAAGATATCCAACACCATTCACATCTATTATGGCGTTGTCATCAAAGACGGTGTCGATAAGTCCCTTAAGTTTTGCAATCATTATAATATCTCCATAAAAAGAAGCTATTCTAAAAAAGAACAAAAGTCAAACAAAAAAGTAAAATAGTGGGTAACTACTTATGTTTTAAAAATCACTTGATTATTTGTAAATAATGAAGTATACTAAAATAGACAAAAGAATATTAACTTAAAATTATTTTATATGGAAAATTATGAGCAAACAAACTTAGACGCTTGTAACCAATTGGCGATTATGTGGATTGCAATGAACAACAAAGACAGTTTTATGCAAGCCTTAAAAAATAATGGCATGCCATTGACGCTTACAATGTTTTATGCAATGTTGCGTAGTGGCAATTTGGACTGGCTGAAGCAAGCTATTGAAAACTGCAAGTATATGGAGGTAGAAGCAATAAACAACGCTGCCATAGAGGAGAGAGTATATACTGAAGAAAGCTATGATGAGATGTTAATAGCCGCTGATGCAGCGCATATTGCATCAGATGAAACTCTCCAGAAAAAACAGTTATGGCAAGCTTTGGCCAAAAAAGGATCTTTTAATGCTTTAAAGCAATCTGCTCAAGAATAT
>CAYJOO010000006.1:7116-15754 GCA_964371845.1 uncultured Azospirillaceae bacterium
ATGGAAGATTATTGATGACAATGCAGAAGAAAGATTTCTGCTTGCAAATAATCGTCTTGACGCTCTCTCAAAAAGAGGGATGTATGACAGTCTTCATTTCATAGAAGGAGGTGCACAAATTCTTATAGATAAAGGCTTAGTCAAAGATTATGCCAAAAATTATAGATTAGGAAGCCCTGGCATAAGGGATATTATAGATTACTTAATATCTCAAAAAGAAGAAAAATGGGCTTATGAAAATTTTGGCACTACAATTTTGACAGAGCTTGAATATTTTGAGCTTTTCAAAACAGTTGGCGCATGGCACGATTTGCATGATGCAAAAAAGCATGAGCTAATAGACTGGCAGGCTTGGTATGATGAGCAGACAGAAGAGTACTGGAAGAGAGAGATACGTGTATACGCCAGACAGTCTGGCTATATAGACACAATGAAACGTTAAATAAAAAACTGCAGAGAATTATTTCTCTGCAGTTTTTTTGTGAATAATTCTTTTTTGCTTGAAATATAATATATATGCCATATCATTTTAAAAAGCTAAATATATAAGGAGAGGGGTATAAAATGGCAGAAGAACAATCTCAGGCAGCCACCATTGCAAAAAAATGGAAGAGAAAACGTGGCTCATTAATTATGGCACTTCATGAGCTGCAAGAAGTAAACGGCTTTGTGCCATGGGAAGAAGCTTTTGAGCTAGGCACAGAGATGGGCGTGCCACTAGCAAGAATTTATGAAGTTTTAACATTCTATAATTTTTTCAAACTAGAAGCTCCTGGCAAAGCAGTTATATCTGTATGCACAGGAACAGCTTGCTACTTAAAAGGCAATGACAAAATCTTAAAAGAGTTTGAAAAGCAACTTGGCATAAAAGAAGGAACCTCTACTATAGACAAGCTTTTCCACCTACAAAGTGTTCGTTGTGTTGGTTGCTGTGGCCTTGCCCCTGTTATTGTTGTTAATGGCAAAACATATGGCAGACTTGAGACCAGAGACGTTCAAGATATTATCAAAGAGTGGAAAGACCACTTTGCAAGCAAGGAGGCATAAAGATGGCAGCAATAGACTTAGCAAAAAAATTTGATATAAAAACAATTGCCCAAACCAAAAGAGATGAAATCGCACAATATGATGCCCACATCTTTTGTTGTTATTCAACTGGTTGCAAATCATCAGGCGCAGATGAAATCTTGGAGGCAATAAATGTTGCCTTGCAAGATTATAACATCACTCAAAGAGTAAGAATAGTTCCAACAGGATGTATGGGCTTGTGTGCAGAAGGCCCACTTTTAAGAATTGAGGTTAATGGCCAAAAAGATATTTTATATAAAAGGGTTGATCCACTATTAGCCAGAAGCATTATAGCAGATCACATCACCCCAGCACTTAAGTTAAAAGAGGGGCAAACATATACATTACCAAAAGTTTTGGCAGACAAAACATTGTCATTAGATCTTCCATTCTTTACTCGTCAAGAAAAAGTTGTATTACAATCAGCAGGGCACATTAATCCAGAAGATATTACAGAATATATGGCCCATGGTGGATACTTGGCATTAGAAAAAGTATTAAAAACTATGACGCCTGCAGAAGTTGTTGATGAGATAACAAAATCTGGTTTGCGTGGTCGTGGTGGTGGTGGCTTCTCTACTGGCACAAAGTGGGGCTTTGCTGCAAAATCTCCTTTGGTTGACGGAGAAAAGTTTGTAATATGCAATGGTGATGAAGGAGACCCTGGTGCATATATGGACAGATCAATATTAGAAGGTGACCCACACGCAGTGATTGAAGGTATGATGATAGCCGGATACGCAATGGGTGCAACAGAAGGTTGGTTTTATATTAGAGCAGAATATCCACTTGCTGTAGAACGCATTGAAAAAGCCATCAAAGCCTGCAAAAAAAATATGCTCCTTGGCAAAAACATAATGGGCACAGATTTTTCTTTTAATCTAGAAATCAGGCTTGGCGCAGGAGCTTTTGTCTGCGGAGAAGAAACTGCACTTATTCGCTCTATTGAAGGCAATAGGGGAACACCAAGGCCAAGGCCTCCATATCCAGCGGTTAAAGGCCTGTGGGGCAAACCAAGTTGTGTAAACAACGTAGAAACATTAGCCAACATTTCAAAAATTATCTTAAAAGGGGCAAATTGGTTTGCAAATTTTGGCACAGGCACTTCAAAAGGCACCAAAGTATTTGCCTTAACGGGGCAAGTTGAACATTCTGGCTTGATAGAAGTTCCCATGGGCACAACCTTAAATGACATTGTTAATGAGATTGGCGGTGGTTGCCCCAAAGGCAAAAAATTAAAAGCTGTGCAAACTGGCGGTCCGTCAGGTGGCGTTATTCCAATAAGTGCATTAGATTTGCCCGTTTGTTATGAAGCCTTAAAAGAAGTTGGGTCAATAATGGGCTCAGGCGGCTTGATTGTAATTGATGAAAAACAAGATATGGTTGATTTATCGCACTTTTATCTTGATTTTACTGTTGATGAGAGTTGTGGCAAATGCGCCCCATGCAGAATTGGCGGCAAACAAATGCTCTTGTTATTAGAAAAAATAAAAGCAGGTAGAGCCACGGAAGATGACATTGCAATGTTAAAAGATGTTGCAACCGCAATGCAAAAAGCATCACTATGTGGGCTTGGGCAAACAGCACCAAATCCAGTTTTATCAACACTTAAATACTTTGAAAAAGAATACACATCAAAATTAAAAAAAGCGGAGGGCAAATAATATGGCAAAATTAAAAATTGATAATTTTGATGTTGAGGTAGAAAATGGCACATCAATATTAGACGCTGCAAAAACAGTTCAAATAGCCATCCCAACTCTTTGTCGCCACCCAGATGTTGATCCATCTGCAGGATGCGGAATGTGCATTGTCAAAGTAAATGGCAGAATTTTGCGCTCTTGCACAACACCTTGTGAAGACGGTATGGAAGTTATAACCTCAGACCCAGAATTAATAAAGGTCAGAAAAACTGTCTTAAGCTTAATATTATCAAATCACCCAAATTCTTGTTTGACTTGCATGCGCTCTGGTGCTTGTGAGTTGCAAGATATGGCAAGTTCATATGGCGTAAAATCTGCAAGATTGCCAAACTTAACCAAGCCAGCAAAAGTTGATGATTCAACAAAATCTTTGGTTTTTGATAAAACAAAATGCATTCTATGTGGCAGATGCGTTGAGGTTTGCCAATCTCAACAAAACGTGTGGGCGCTTTCATATATGAACAGAGGCTTAGATTCAAAAGTATGCCCTGCAGGCGGAATAGACTTGGCAGACAGTCCTTGCATAAAATGTGGGCAATGCTCTGCACACTGCCCAACAGGTGCAATAACAGAATATGATGAAACCTCAAAAGTATGGTCAATGATAAATGATCCAGAGCTTTATACAATTGTGCAAATAGCTCCTGCCATAAGAGTTTCAATCGGTGAGGAGTTTGGCTATGAAATTGGCACAAATCTAACCGGCAAAACATATTCAGCCTTAAGAAGAATAGGTTTTGACAAAGTTTTTGACACCAACTTTGGCGCAGATTTAACAATTATTGAAGAGGCAACAGAGTTTGTGCACCGCTTTACAAAAGAGCCACAAAAACTGCCATTAATCACTTCTTGTTGTCCTGCTTGGGTTGATATGTTAGAAAAATATCATACCGATATGATTGACAATTTTTCATCTTGCAAATCTCCTCAATCAATGGTTGGGGCATTGGCAAAAACATATTATGCACAAAAGCTTGGTATAGATGCCTCAAAAATAAGAGTCGTTTCAATAATGCCTTGCACTGCCAAAAAGTGGGAGATCGTGCGCTCAGAAGAAATGAGCTCATCTGGCTATCAAGATGTTGATGTCTCTTTAACCACTCGCGAGTTTGCCCGCATGATAAAACAATCTGGCATCAATTTTAGATCATTACCAGAAGAACAAGCAGACAATCCTCTGGGGGAATATTCAGGAGCCGGCACAATCTTTGGTGCAACTGGTGGTGTGATGACTGCAGCCTTAAGAACTGCATATTATTACGTAACAGGCAAAAATTTAACAGGCGAGCTCAATTTCAAAGACATTCAAGGGCTTGAAGGCGTTAAAGAAACCGAGCTTGATATAAACGGCAACAAAATCAGAATAGCTGTTGCTCACGGCACAGGCAATGTAGAAGAAGTTTTGCAAAAAATCCGCGATGCAAAAGCAAATGATGAGGAGCTCCCATATCACTTTATAGAGGTTATGGCTTGTCGTGGTGGCTGTGTTGCTGGTGGTGGGCAACCAAGGGTAATCTTGGCAAACCAAAGCTATTTGCGTGGTGTGACAAATGAGGTGAGGGCAAAACGTGCCAAAGGCCTTTTTGATGAAGATAGCACCGCAAAAATCAGACTATCTCATGAAAATGAAAGTATAAAACAACTTTATAAAGACTTTTTGGATTCTCCGGCATCAAAAAAAGCACACAAATTGTTGCATACTCATTATCAAATAAGAGATTGCTATCAAAAAAGATAGAAAAAAAACAATAAAAAAGGCGTTGTAAAAATCTTCGTCTTTTTTATTGCGCAAAATGTTGACAAAAAAAACTTTTTTTGATATTATATCCTCATAAACCAAACAAAACACAAATTATGAGACATTTTAAGAATAAACCGCGCAAGCGTGAAAGAGTTGTCAATCCGTATGGAATGCACAACACAACAGCATCGGGAAAAGAAGTATCACTAAAAGCGATACGAGCAATTTTTCCCGAAGAGTGGAAGGATGAAGTTTTTCCAAAATACTTGGGCTTAAACCATATAATAGAAGGATATTTTTATAAAATATCTGAAAATGATGTGATATTAAGCGAATATGTCCAAGAATTCTTTGCAATCATAGATGCGCACTATGAATGTAAAGCTCCACAAATGGACATATTT
Source organism: uncultured Azospirillaceae bacterium (assembly GCA_964371845.1). Lineage (GTDB taxonomy): Bacteria > Pseudomonadota > Alphaproteobacteria > RF32 > CAG-239 > JAWXUC01. Next base: position 12,033 of record CAYJOO010000006.1, read on the forward strand.
ACAATAGATGACCTTATAGCTTATCTAAAAAAAGTATAAAAGTTATAAGGTCAAAAAAAATAGGAGCTAATAAAAGCTCCTATTTTTTTTATATATTTGCAATTATTTAATTGCATCAATAGCATTTTGAATTACTACTGGGTCCAAAGTTTGCAAAACTTCATCATTCAAGATAAGTGTTGGAACACCTCTTACCTTGATTCTACCAGCCAACTCGTTTGTTTTTGCCAATTGTTGTGCAACTTTATCAGAGTTCATATCTGCTTTTAATTGCTCAAGGTTTACACCAGCCAAAACAGCAAGCTCATCAATTTTTGCTTCAGATAAACGGCCTTCATGAGTGATCAATGCTTTATGAACTTCTGCATATTTTCCTTGCTCTTTTGCAGCCAAGTTTGCTTTTGCAGCATATTGAGAAATTGGCCCCAAGAAAGTTAATTCACGTGCAATAATTTTTACATTTGGGTTGTCAGTTGCAATTTTTTCTAATACTGGAGCAATAGATTTGCAATATCCACAAGAAAAGTCAAAAAACTCAACCAATACAATTTCACCTTCTGGGTTTGCAACAACACCAGCGTTTGCATCTTGAATATCTTTTAAGTTGTCAACAATTGCTTTTTTTGCTTCTGCTTTTTGTTTTTCAGCAGCAATTTTTTCAAAGCTTTGCATTGCTTCAACAACGATTTCTGGGTTTTTCATAAGTGTTTCTTTAACACTTTCAGACTTTCCGCAGTTAGCAGCGCACATAATGATTGCAATAACAGATACAACCAAAGCAACAACTGCAACATGCATAGAACTAATTTTATTCATCATATAAATCCTTTTTTTTGTTATAACTCATACACGTTAGCAAAAATTTAATTTATTGCAAGTATAATATAAAGTTATTAGGAGAAAAATATGTTTAAATGCGCAAACCCATTTTCAAAAACAAAAGACTTAGAAAACAAAATAGATTTATTTCATGATAAGATCCTTGAAGCCTCAATGTGTTTTCAAAAAGGAATGAAAGAATATCTTTCAGAAAAAAGAAGCCCAACATATAGAAAAATCAACAAAGAAATTAATGCAATAGAAAGTCAGGCAGACGGGTTAAGAAGAGATATTGAAGCAAGCCTATATACCCAAAATTTAATCCCTGATGTTAGGGCTGATGTATTAGAGTTAATAGAGCAGCTAGACAAAGTAATAAACAAGATTGATGAGGTATCATACAAGTTTTTTATAGAGCAGCCAGATTTTCCAGAAGAATATCACAAAAAAATATTAGAGCTTGTTGACTGGGTTTGTGAATGCACAGAAAACTTAAAGATAGCATCTCGCTCTTTTTTCAAAAATTTGGCAGCAGTTAGAGATTACTCACAAAAAGTATATTTTATTGAACATGAAACAGATGTCGTATCAGGAGAGCTCAAAAAAAAGATTTTTGAATCAGATATTGACCTATCATTAAAAATGCACTTAAGAGATTTTATCAATGCAATCGCAGATATTGCAGATATTGCAGAAGACTGCACAGATGCACTTGCAATATTTACAATAAAAAGAGATTTATAAAATGATTGTAGAATTTTTGTTTTTCTTAAGTTCTGGACTTTTCCTTGGTTGGTCATTGGGTGGCAATGATGCTGCAAATGTTTTTGGCACAGCTGTTGGTTCAAAAATGATGCGCTTTAAAACCGCTGCACTCATAGGCTCTATTTTTGTGATTTTAGGGTCAGTTATATCTGGGGCAGGGGTTTCAGACACATTGGGCTCTCTTGGAGAAGTTAATGCTCTTGGCGGTGCATTTATGGTTGCATTGTCAGCCGCCTTATGTGTTGCCTTTATGTCAAAAACAGGAATTCCGGTTTCAACTTCGCAAGCCATTATTGGTGGCATAATAGGGTGGAACTTTTATGCAAACAAAGCAACAGACATAACTCTTTTATCAAAAATATTATCAACATGGGTTGTTTGCCCAATTATTGCAGCAGTGGTTGCTGCAACATTTTTCTTTATTATAAAGCATTTATTAAAAAGCTCAAAAGTTCATTTATTAAGACAAGACTTATATACCAGAATTGGTTTGGTTTTGGTTGGCGCATTTGGTTCATACTCTTTGGGTGCCAATAATATCGCAAATGTAATGGGCGTGTTTGTAAAATCATCACCAATTCAAGGCATTTTTGGTTTATCAGAGGTACAAACATTGTTTTTAATCGGTTCAATAACCATTGCAATAGGTATTATAACATATTCAAAAAAAGTTATAGAAACAGTTGGCAATTCATTAATGGAAATGTCGCCAATTGTTGCATTGATTGTTGTTTTTGCTCAAGCTTTTGTTTTGTTTATATTTTCTTCTAAGGGGTTGCAAAACTTGTTTATAGACCTTGGCATTCCACCAATTCCCCTTGTGCCAGTTTCTAGCTCTCAGGCAATTATTGGCGCCATTATTGGTATTGGTCTTGCAAAAGGGAGCAACTCAATCAAATGGAGCATTCTTGGCAGAATCTCTGTTGGCTGGGTATTAACACCATTAATTGCTGCAATTATCTCATTTATTGGTTTGTTTATGCTTGCAAATATTTTTCAGGTTATTGTTGTTTCATAAGAGGTTGTGCAAACTTGCCAAACGTTTCAATAGAGTTATTTGACCAACCCATCATATAATTGTCTCCAATACAAAACAGCGGAGTTCCGATGCGATTGCCAAGATCATGTTTTTTTGCACATGCAATCATTTTTTGATAACCATCACGTTTTGCAACATCAACAAGTTCAAGCTCAAGTTTTGGATATTTTGTTGCAATGTCCTTCATCGCTACATGGCAATATCCGCAGTTTTGAGAATAAAACAAATAAATTTTATCATCAGATATCTGCGCTTTTGCGCAAGATACAATTATAAAAGTTGTTAATATTAAGAGTGCTTTTTTCATATTATTTTTCCTTATTCAATGCAGCAGTCAACAGCTTTTTTAACAAAACTTTTCATTTTTGCCCAAGCGCCACCTTGTTCTGCATTTGTTTGTTCAACTACTTTGTCTTCTTTTATTGGTGCTTTTATAGCCACTTTTTCTTTAATTTTTTTAACGTCTTCAAGGCTATCTTCAACCCATTTCACATCCTCAACATTGAGCATATTCATATTAAGGCCCCAAAATAAACAATACAAATCATACGCCTGATTAAAGAGTTCATATGCTTCTTTTTTATTGTTTAATGATTGTTGTTTTGTGCCAACTTCCATCAATCGCATAGATGATGCCAATAAATGTTTTGAAATACACCAAACCTCACCCTCATAAGCCGGAATAACTTTCAGCATAAGGTTTTTTCGCAATTCTCTAACATCTTCAATCAGATCATAAAAAGAGTTTTTGCCCGTTTTTGCACCAGAAAAAATAAGATGCTCTTCAATTGAAATCAAGTTCATAATAGCAATTGTCAAGTCTTGATCAGATGACAAGTCTTTTGGATTTACTTTTTTTGATTGATCTACTTTCTCAACAAACTCTTTTACACTTTTTGCTTTTGCCATTATATTTTCTCCAATTTTATTAAATTTAATTTAATATATCTCATTATTATAAAAAAAGTCAAATCTTTGTTGCAAACAATAAACAAAAATGCTATATAATAATAAAGAGGAAAAAAATATGTACGGATTTAGTAATTTTATTATGGGCGCAATTGGGTTATTTGTTATGGCTGTTATTGTGTTTTTGTTT
>CAYJOO010000006.1:15764-21878 GCA_964371845.1 uncultured Azospirillaceae bacterium
TAAAAAAGTCAAATACTTGTTGCAATAAATGAACAAAATACTTATATTTGTATAAGAGGTAAAAATATGAATAATTCAATTAATTTAGTAAGTGGCATTTTAGGCTTGTTTTTTATGGCTGTTATTGTGTTTTTGTTTTTTTATGCAGCAATTTTAATATTGCCGTTTATTATCTTGTTTTTATTAATAGGTGTGGGCATCAACTTTTTTAATGCAAAAGATGCAGTTGTTGTTGAAGAGATTGACAACAAAAAAAACTATAAAAAAGAAGATGTAATAGACGCTGAATATGAAATTGTTGAAGATAAATAATCTTACTTATAGCCATAAAGATCTTTTGAGCACTTTTTAAGCCAACGCTCAGCTTTGTCATATTCTGGGCAAATCTTATATAAAAGACTATAAAAATCTTTGCCATGATTGTGCTCAACAAGGTGGCAAACTTCATGACAAACAATTGCTTCGCACACAAAAAAAGGTGCCAAAACCAGCCTAAAGTTGTAATTTATATTGCCTTTTATTGAGCAACTCCCCCATCTTGACTTTGTGTCTTTAATTACAATGCTATTGCATTGAGCTCCAATTATAGATGCTTTTTGATATGTCATTTCTGCAAGTTTTTCTTTTGCAAAAGTTTTTGCAAATTTTATAATTCTTGCATGCAAAAAACGTTCATCACAAGGGGCATATAATCTTTTGCCATCAATCTTGCAATTTGAGCGACATTCTTTGTTTGCAAGAATTTCATATTCAAAACCAAGCAAAGATATTTTATCACCAAAAACAAATGTTTTTTGCTCAGGTATTGCATTGATTTTCTCATCAATCCATGGTTTGTGCTTGTCTAAAAACATTAAAGCTTGTTTTTTTGAAAAAAACTTTGGCACACTTAAAACAGGCAAACGCTTTTTTGCATCAATCCTAATTGACATTCTTTTTGATGATTTGCTTTGGTTTATGATTATATCAAAATCAATAGCCTCTTTGAGGCTATCAATTTTTGATGTTCCAAGCAAAATTTTTATCATAGCTCTGGTACAGAAGCCAATGTTTTTTTATCTTCACTAACAGGGACTTCATCATTGCGATTAAGTGTTTTTCCTACAATAACTTCTTTTATCTCATCGCCAGAAAGCGTTTCATACTCAATCAAGGCTTGCGCCAATAGTTCAAGCTCCTTATCTTTCTTCTTCAATAGCTTAATGGCTTCATCATATGCTTCTGTCACAAATCTTTTAATTTCAGAATCAATAATGTTTGCAGTTTTTTCAGAGATTAATTTGCTTTGTGTAACGCTTTTTCCCAAAAATACTTCACCTGAGTTTTCAGCATATAAAACTGGGCCAAGGGTTTCACTCATGCCCCATTCTGTTACCATTGCTCTTGCCAAGTTTGTGGCACCAGCAATGTCAGAAGATGCTCCTGATGTTACTTTGTCATGGCCAAATTTTATTTCTTCTGCAACTCTTCCACCCATCATAATAACAAGGCGAGAGAGCATTTTTTCTCTTGAATAAGAATATTGATCTTTTTCTGGCAGCTGTTGCACCATACCAAGAGCTCTGCCCCTTGGCACAATAGTTGCTTTGTGAATAGGGTCTGTTGCTTTTACAAACAAAGAGCAAATTGCATGGCCCGCCTCATGATAAGCGGTCAATTTTTTTTCATCATCGTCCATTACCATAGATTTTCTCTCAGATCCCATTAAAACTTTGTCTTTTGCATCATCAAAGTCTTTTTGTGTTACTTTGTGTTTGTTTTTTCTGGCTGCCAAAAGTGCAGCTTCATTAACCAAATTTGCCAAATCAGCACCAGAAAATCCCGGAGTTCCTCTTGCAATAACACTAAGTTTTACATCTCTTGAAAGAGGCACTTTTCTAACATGAACTTGCAAGATTTCTTCTCGACCTTTAATATCAGGATTAACCACCGTTACTTGCCTGTCAAATCTGCCTGGGCGCAATAGAGCAGGGTCCAAAACATCAGGCCTATTTGTTGCAGCAATTAATATAACGTTTTGTTTTTCTTCAAAGCCATCCATTTCAACCAAAAGTTGGTTAAGTGTTTGTTCTCGTTCATCGTTTCCGCCGCCAAGGCCCGCACCACGATGACGTCCAACAGCATCAATCTCGTCAATAAATAACAGGCAGGGGGAGTGTTTTTTTGCCTCTGCAAACATATCTCTTACACGGCTTGCACCAACCCCAACAAACATTTCTACAAAATCTGAACCAGATATTGAAAAGAATGGAACATCAGCCTCACCAGCAACTGCTTTCGCAAGCAAAGTTTTACCTGTTCCAGGAGGGCCTACTAATAGCACACCTCTAGGAATTTTGCCGCCCAAACGCTGAAACTTTGCAGGATCTTTCAAGAAGTCTACAACTTCTTCAAGCTCTTGTTTTGACTCATCACACCCTGCAACATCCTTAAATGTTACTTTTTTTCTGTTTTCAACAAGTTTTGCTTTTGATTTTCCAAAACTCATGGCTTTGTTATTGCCAGAAGATGCTTGGCGCATAAAATACAACCAAACCCCAATTAACAACAACATCGGAAACCAAGATATCAAAATCCCAAAGAATGTGTTTTGTGATGCAACTTCTGGTTTTGCTTCAATTTTAACACCAGAATTTGCCAGATCAGAAACCATAGTCGGATCATTTGGTGCAAATGTATTAAATTTTTGCCCATCTAAATAGGTGCCAGTAATATTCTGCCCTTCGATAACAACGCTTTTTACTTTGTTTGTTTCAACATTATTCATAAAGTCAGAAAAGGCAATTTGTTGCATATTTTTTTCTGCATCTGTTTTGTTAATGTTATTAAATAAAACAGACAATCCAATAAAAGCCACTACCCAAATTATAATATTTCTCATTTTTCCACCCATTAATGTTCTTCTTTTTCTCTAATGATATTTGCCCCAACAGCATTGAGTTTTTCTTCTAGTTTTTCATAGCCTCTGTCCAAATGATACACACGACTAACTATTGTTTCTCCATTTGCAACCAAGCCTGCTAATACAAGTGCAAATGATGCACGCAAATCTGTTGCCATCACAGGTGCTCCAGAAAGCTCTTTAACACCTCTGATAATTGCTGATGCATGACCATGAACATTAATGTTTGCACCCATTCTCATCAGCTCTGGCACATGCATAAATCGGTTTTCCCAAATAACTTCTGTAACAAGACTAGCGCCGTTTGCAATAGTCATCAATGCCAAGTATTGTGCTTGCAAGTCAGTTGGAAAACCAGGGTAATAATCTGTAATAATATCTTGTGCCTCCAGATTTGCATTTGTTGCATCTATTATAATAGCATTTTCTTTTTCTTCAACAACAACGCCCATATTTTTCAATATCTTAAATGGCAAAGTCAAATGCTCTGCACGAGCATTTACAAGCTCAAGTCGTCCTTTTGTAATTGCTGCAGCAACGGCATATGACCCAGCCTCAATTCTATCTTCAATAACTTTATGACTAACACCATTAAGAGCATTAACGCCTTCAATAATAATTGTGTTTGTGCCAGCGCCTTCAATTTTTGCACCCATTGCAATCAACATATTTGCCAAGTCTTCAATTTCTGGTTCTTTTGCAGCATTGATAATCTTTGTTGTTCCCTCAGCCAGAGCTGCAGCCATCATCACATTGCACGTTGCACCAACAGATGCTTTATGGAAGTTAATTTCTGCCCCTTTTAATTTGCCATCAACTTTTGCAACAACATATCCGTTCTTAATCTCAATTATAGCACCCATTTGCTCAAACGCAGAAAGGTGAATATCCATTGGTCTTGCTCCAATAGCGCATCCCCCAGGCAAAGAAACCTCAGCATGCCCAAATCGTGCGAGTAGGGGGCCCAAAACATAATAAGATGCTCGCATTTTTCTAACCAAATCATAAGGCGCCGTATAAGATGTTATATCATCTGCGCTATATTCATAAATTGTATCATCAGCTTTATTAATTTTCACACCAAGCTCTCCTAAGAGATTGTTCATAGCTTTTATATCAGAAAGCTTTGGCATATTTGTTAATATAACTTTGTCCTGTGTCAAAAGGCTAACACAAATTAAGGGCAGGGCAGCGTTTTTTGCGCCACTAATATTGATTTTGCCATTAAGTTTGCAGCCGCCTTGAATGCGTAGTCTATCCATTTTAATCTTCCTTTTAAATACTTTATTATTTTATAATAGAAACGCAGGCGTTAAGCAAGAATTTTTTTTATAACAAGTGGATTATATATTTGCCAACAAATTTTTTGATTGATATACTTTATTTTGTAATAATATTAGGAAAGTTAAAATGAGAGATAAAATAGAGGATATCAAGCAAGATGTCATAAAATTATTTGCAAAAGACAATACCGGGCATGGAATAGATCATATTATGAGAGTATATACTGTGGCGATGAATCTGGCAGAAAAAGAAAACGCAAATAAAGATATTGTTGCAATTGCCGCTTTATTGCACGATGCAGATGACTACAAAATTTTTGGTCAAGAATGCGCAGATAAGTTGACAAACACAAAAGCAATACTCAATAAATATAACATTTTACGAGACATTCAAGAAAACATTATAGATATTGTCAAAAACATGGGTTATTCAAAATCACTACAAGGCATCAGACCAAAAAGCTTGGAGGGCAAAATTGTCTCAGACGCAGATATGATGGATGCCATGGGAGCACAAGGCATAATCAGAACAATAAGCTATAGAGTTGCCAAAAACCTAGTGATTTTTGATAAAAATATTTTTCCAGAGACCACCTTAAGCACAGAGGAGTATAGAGATATCTCACGCGCCTCAGATACAGGGATTAATCATTTTTTTGATAAACTATTAAAAATCCAAGGTTTGTTGTTTACAGATGCCGCCAAAGAAATGTCTCAAGCAAGGCAAGATTTTATGATATCTTTTCTTTATCAATTTTTTGAAGAGCAAAATCTTGATAATTGGTCCCAATACTTAAACGAGTTTATATCTGATATAAAAAAAGTTGCATAGATTATACAACTTTTTTCTTTTGCTTCCAAAAGCGCCTTTTGGGGTTTTTGTTATATTTATTTTTATTATATCGTGGCTTGTGAGGTTTGTCTTTGTGCATCATATCAAGAAGCATTCCTTCTCTAATGCCTCGGTCTGCAATAGATATCTCCGCAATTGGCCAAAAAGAGGTGATTCCCTCGATCACCGCACATCCCGCCATTGTGAGATCTGCTTTTTGTGGGCCAATGCACGCGTGTCTTTTTCTGCCTTCTTCGCCGATTCTTTTGATTTTGTTTATTGTTTTTTCTAAATCTGTTTTTGCAATACTAAGTCCATCCACAGCCAGTCTATTGTATCTTGGCAAATTAAGGTGCACAGCGCCCAAGACAGTAACTGTTCCTGATGTGCCAATAACCTGAATTTCATGATTTTTTATAGCTTCAGAAATGTTGTGCTGTTCTTCAAACTCTGTTAATATTCCATGAGTTCTAGATATAATAGAATCATAAGCAAGTGTTGTCATATCTTTGCCAGGCAAAGCCTCAGAAATTGTCACAACACCATATGGCAAAGACACAAAGCCTTCAATAAAGGTTTTGCCTGAGTTTGTAATTCTTGCCAAAGAAATTTCCGTTGATCCACCACCAATATCAAAAACTAATGCTCTTTTAATATTTCTGTTTAAAAGCGGCAAGCAACCAACAACAGCAAGTCTTGCTTCTTCTTTTGTTGAAATAATTTCAAGATCAAGTCCAGTTTCTTTTTTTACTTGTTTTACAAAGCTATCATGATTTTTTGCACGTCTGCAGGCTGCTGTTGCCACATATCTAAAGCCTTTTATCGGCGCATACTCATTAATCACGCCAGAGCAAACTTTTAATGCATTGATTGTTCTTCTAATTGCTTGAGAAGATAGCATATTTTCTTTGATAATGCCTTCTCCCAGTCTTGTTACTTTTGAAAACGTTTCAATTATCCTAAAAGCAGAAGGGGTAGGTGACGCCAAAACCAAGCGACAAGAATTTGTGCCCAAGTCAATTGCAGCATACACCTCTTGTTCACTTTGTTCTTTTGTTTTAATATCTTCTCTTTTAGCTTCCATAAATTTCCTGTCT
>CAYJOO010000006.1:21888-25445 GCA_964371845.1 uncultured Azospirillaceae bacterium
TTTTGTTCATCTTTATAATGCCAATAAACCCATCCATTACAAGCTGGCAAGTTTTGAACTTTTGCTCCAATTTGATGAATTGAACCATTGCCGTGCTCACTAATCAACAATGCATCAGATTTTAATGTTGCAAGTTCAACACCTTTTGCATTATAAAGTTTGTCACCAGGCGACAACATTCCTTTTTCCAACACAAGCCCAAATGGGATTCTTGGTTGCGCTTTTTTAGATTGATACTCCAAACATTGCTCGTTGTCAACAGGAGTTATTGCTTCAATTCTTGCTTTTGCCGCATTTACATACTCTTTTTCTTTTTCAATCCCAATAAAGTTGCGTTTTAATTTTCTTGCAACGGCACCTGTTGTACCAGTTCCAAAAAAAGGATCCAAAATAACGTCGCCAACATTAGTTGTTGAGACAATCACTCGATAAAGCAGGCTTTCTGGTTTTTGAGTAGAGTGCAGTTTTGAGCCTTCTTCATTCTTAAGTCTTTCTTTTCCTGTACAAATTGGCAAAGTCCAATCGCTTCTCATTTGCACATCTTCATTAAGAGCTTTCATTGCCTCATAATTGAAGGTATATTTTGATTTTTGGTTTTTAGAAGCCCAAATTAAGGTCTCATGTGCGTTTGCAAAACGTGTTCCCTTAAAATTTGGCATTGGGTTTGTTTTATTCCAGATAATATCATTTAATACCCAAAAACCAAGTTTTTGGAGCCAGTATCCAACCTTAAAAATATTATGATAAGAGCCAATTACCCAAATTGTTCCATCTTCTTTTAATACTCTTTTTGCAGCGCTTAACCATTGTTTGGTATATTCTTCATAAGCTTGATCATCATCAAAGCTGTCCCATTTATCAAAAACGCCAGCAACACTAGAGTTATCTGGTCTTGTCAAAGCTTCCCCAAGCTGCAAGTTATAAGGAGGATCTGCAAATATAACGTCAACAGAATTTTCTTCCATTTTGTTTAATACTTTTATGCAGTCATCATTTATAATTGTGTTTAACACAGTTTTAGTTTTTATCATATATATTCCCCATTATATAGATTTTAACAATCTTATTAATGAGAATGATAATTCAATATAGTTATAAATTTATTAACAAATCATCTTTTGACAAAGAAAAATTCGAGTCGATCCATATTTTTTCTAGCTTTTGCAAGGTTGTTTTAACCTCAACCCCTTGAGGAACCCCAGCTTTTATTAAATCTATGCCTTTTATTGCAAATTTTGGAATTTCAAAATTATTAATTTTGTTAAAGATGTCATTTTTTGTGGCCTCATCCATTTTATTTTGAGCAATATTTAATAAAAGATTAGCAAAAACAACATCTTTGCCGCATAAGTAAATTGCTTTGTTTAACAAAGTTTCATCCAATAATGTTTTTGGTTCAATTTTATTTTTTGCCAAGTTAACAAAAAAATCTTTTTCTTTGTTGCTCATCTTTAAGATAAAAGATAAATTATTTGCACTTTTTTCATCTGGAAGATAAAGAGCAAATAGTCTTAATTTGGCATCATCACTATGTTCTTTTATTTTTTTTAATACTTCAAAGTTATTGCCTTGTGGAATGATTGCATCAAGTATTTCATTCTCAAACATAAGCTTCATTGTAATATCAGGATTTTTTGCCTTAAATATTTTTTTTAATTCTGCAGAAATTCTCTCAGCTGATATTTTTTTTAGGCCATCTTTATTTTCAATACAAGCCTTTAATGCTTTTTTATCAATCTTTGTTTTGCCAAACTCACCAAAAAACCTAAAGAACCTTAATATTCTTATATAATCTTCTTTTATTCTTGTATCAGGATTGCCAATAAAGCGCACAATTCCATTTTCAAGATCAGAAAGACCATTAAAGTAGTCAAATACATTGCCTTTTTCATCAGCATATACTGCGTTGATGGTCAAGTCTCGTCTTGATGCATCAACACTCCAATCATCCGTAAACTCGACAACAGCGTGTCTACCATCTGTTTTCACATCTTTTCTAAGAGAGGTGACCTCAAGCATTTCGCCATTGATAATAACACCAATAGTACCATGAGATATTCCAATTGCCTTGGTTGTAATGCCTTCTTCTTCGCATGCTTCTGCAAGCTCGTCAGGGCTCAAATCTGTTGCAAGGTCAATATCAAAATCATTTATACCAGCAATTGCATCACGTACGCAACCACCAACAAACCTCAAAACACCACCATAGCTCTTAACCACAAGAAAAAGCCTCATTATTTTCTTGTCGGCTATAATTTTGTTGATATCTATGTATTTATCTTTAATCATTTGTTAGGGGTTATATAATATATTTATAAAAAATCAACAAAAAGGATTATCTTATGCATAAGTATTTGGTTTTATTTTTATTATTTGCATTTTCAGCCAATGCCAAATCGCCAGAATTAATTGGTCAATATGACCAATGGCAGGTCTTTTATTACAACGATGACATACAAAAGCTTTGTTATATCAGAACAGCGCCTGTTATAGATGATGGCAAGTATACTCAACGCGGAGACATTTATGTAACCATAACCACAAGGCCAAACGATGATGTCTTTAACGCTTTTAGCATCAATGGTGGATACATATATAAAAAAGGGAGCAAAGTTGAGTTGCAAATAGGCGGCTTGAGTATAGATAACATATTTGCTCAACAAGATACAGCATGGCCAGCAAGCCCCGCTGTTGACAAGCAAATTGTTGCTGCAATGCATAATGCTCAAAGATTTTTTGTTAAAGCCATCAACTCAAATGGTGTTCAAACAAAAGATACATATTCTCTCAAAGGCTTTAAGGAGGCTTATTTAGCAATGAGTGATCGTTGCAAAAAATAAGGCGCCTTATCAAAGGCGCCTTGCGTGATTTATAATTATGACTTAATTTTTTTGATCACATCTTGAGTAATATCTGTTGCTCCAAACAAAACAGTTCCTTTTGCAAACACATAGTCATATTTCTCATCTTTTGCAATATCGGCAATAATTTCTGTTAGCTTAACGTCAATACCAAGCAATTTTTGGTGGTGTTCAGTGTTTATTGCATTTTGTTTTTGTGCAAATTGAGCTTGTCCCTGTGCAATCATTTGATTTTTTTCATCGCCTTGTGCTTTTTTTGCAATTTCTGCATTCATAGCATTCATCCAGCTTTGTAATTCTAATGCTTTTACGTTTTGTTCTTTTTTTAATGATACAAATTCACTTGAATTTGCCAACAATTGTTGAATATCTACTGATGCAATTTTTGGGTTTTTAGCCATGGTTATTATCCTTTCTTTTATTAACTATTTTCAATATAGATATATTTTTTTCAAAAAGCAAGGGTTGCAATGTCTCTATCTGTGTATATATTAATTTTTTTTATTTTATATTTGCATTATGATACAAAAAAAAGGGCGTTCTGTTGCTAGGTGCCCAAGCCCCCACTTTACTAAAACCAATTAATAAAGGATCGAGTTCGTTGCAAACTACAATTAAGCAGCTACAGCAACTGGCGCAATATTATCATTTGCGTTTATTTATGTTTGAACCGATAACGGTGGTATATCGCCGAAC
>CAYJOO010000007.1:0-25377 GCA_964371845.1 uncultured Azospirillaceae bacterium
GGACGACGTTAAGAAAATCGCGTAGGCGATTTTTAGTCAACCGCTGAAAGCCTTGCAACGCATAGTAAAAAACCGCTTTTCGGCGGTTTTGTATCAAATGGTGGAGGGTAAGAGACTCCAACTAATTAGTCTTGCCTCTTAAAAGCGCTCCACATTTTTTCAATGCTATAAAACTCTCTAACTTCAGGGCGAAATATATGGCAGATTACATCAAAGGCATCAATTAATACCCAGTCTGCTTTTTCTTCGCCTTCTAATATTGCATTGTGACCTGCCTGCTTTAGTGCCACTCGCACATATTCTGCCAATGCTGCAACGTGCCTGTTAGATGTACCACTTGCAACAACCATATAGTTTGCAATGCTTGTTTTGCCCTCAAGGTCAATAATGCTTATATCTTCTGCTTTGTTGTCATCTAAAGCTTTTTTGATAATTTCTAAAATTTCATCTTTTATCATAACGGACTCCATGTCGTTGTTTGTTGAGCTTGCTCTTCCTCAACAGGTTTTGATTTTGTTTTAATATATTTTTTTACTTCAATCAAGCAGTCAGAAACATTTTGCTTGGCAACACCAGATATTAAAAATACTTTCTTGCCAAGATGTTTTTCTAAAGCGCTTTGCTTTTCTGCTGCTTCATCTTCACTTATTGCATCAATTTTGTTTAATGCCACAATCTCTGGCTTTTCTAACAAAGATTTTTTATAAGCGCCAAGTTCTTTGTTGATAACATCATAGCTTTTGCAAACATCTTCTGCGGTTGCATCAATTAAGTGCAAAAAGCAAGAGCAGCGTTCAATGTGTTTTAAGAATCTATCGCCCAGTCCAGCACCTTCTGACGCGCCCTCAATAAGCCCTGGAATATCTGCCAGAACAATCTCTGTTTCTCCTGCCACCCACGCAACCCCAAGATTTGGATGAAGCGTTGTAAAAGGATAATCTGCAATTTTTGGCCTTGCTTTTGTTACCACTGACAAAAATGTTGATTTTCCTGCGTTTGGCATTCCAATCAGGCCAACATCTGCAATTACTTTAAGGCGCAACCACACATATTTTTCTTCCCCTGGCCAGCCTGGTTCCGCTCTTCTTGGCGCTTGGTTTGTAGAGGTCTTAAATTGAGCATTGCCTCTGCCGCCATCGCCACCTTTAAGAGCTTTATAAACTTGGCCAACTTGTGTCATGTCGCACAGCAACGTTTCTTGATCATCTGCCAATATTTCTGTGCCGACTGGCACTTTTATGATGATATCTTCGCCTTTTTTGCCGCTTTTATCAGAGCCATGGCCGTGGCCACCACGATCTGCCTTAAAGTGTTGGCGATATCTAAAGTCAATCAATGTATTAAGGTTGTCAACAGCTTCAAAAAATATAGAGCCACCTTTGGCACCGTCGCCACCGTTTGGGCCACCAAATTCAATATATTTCTCACGCCTAAAAGAGACGCAACCTGCACCCCCATCACCTGATTTTATAAATATTTTTGCCTGATCTAAAAACTTCATTTGTTTTACCTAAAAATTAAGGGAGCAAGCGCCCCCTTTAATAATTGTTTTTCTAAAGCTTAAGCACTTACAACAGAAACAACAGTTTTGTTGCCAGCTTTTTTAGAAAACTCAACTTTGCCTTCAGCGGTTGCAAAGATTGTGTGGTCTTTACCCAAGCCAACATTGTCACCTGGGTGATATTTTGTACCACGTTGTCTAACAATGATGTTACCAGAGATAACAGCTTGACCACCAGATTTTTTAAGACCTAATCTTCTACCGATTGAGTCACGTCCGTTTGATGAGCTACCACCAGATTTCTTATGAGCCATTGTATTTTCTCCCTATTAACCGTTAATTTCAAGAATTTTAACAGTTGTTAATGTTTGTCTATGACCGTTTTTACGGCGATAGTTTTGTCTTCTTTTCTTTTTGAAGATAATAACTTTTTTGTCTTTAGCTTCAGCAAGAACTGTAGCTTTAACACTAGCACCAGCCACAAGTGGAGTGCCAACTTTATCATTAACGGCCAAAACAGTGTCAAAAACAACTTCTTTGCCAGCTTCAGCATTAAGTTTTTCAACCTTAAAAATGTCACCAGTAGACACTTTATATTGTTTGCCGCCAGTTTTAATTACTGCATACATTTTTTATCTCTCTTTTTATATAGATTAACTTTATTTTGCGGAATATACACGCTTTTTTATTTCTGTCAACAAAAAAAACAAAAAAATCGACTCAATACTTGATATAATAAATATATTTCATATAATCAGCTTATGACAATAGAAAGATTAATATACCTCACTCAACAAATAAACCTTGCAAACAGCGCCTATTATCAAGATGACGCTCCAGTTGTTGATGATGCAACATATGATGCTTATAAAAAAGAGCTTGAAGAGTTGGAGGCCAAATATCCAGACCACATTCAAAAAGACTCGCCAACCAACAAAGTTGGCGCAGAATTAAAGTCTGGCTTTAAGAAAATCACCCATAAGGTTAAGATGCTGTCCTTAAACAACATTTTTTCAATTGATGAAATTGCAGAGTTTATCGACTCTATAAAAAAGTTTTTAAGCACAAATGATCCTATCAATTTTTTTGTAGAGCCAAAAGTTGATGGTCTCTCATTTTCTGCCAGATATGAAAATGGCATTTTTGTTTCTGCCGCAACAAGAGGTGATGGTCAAGTTGGTGAGGATATCACAGAGAACTTAAAAACTATCAAAACTCTTCCGCAAAAGATTGAAAACGCTCCAGATATCATTGAATTTAGGGGCGAGGTATATATGTCAAAGGCAGATTTTGAAGCCTTAAACTTTGCTCAAGAAAAGGCTGGCAAAAAACTTTTTGCAAATCCGCGCAATGCTGCAGCAGGCTCATTAAGGCAGCTAGACCCATCAATCACAGCACAAAGAAAACTATCTTTATTTGTATATACGTATGGAGAGGTTGCAAACCAACCGTGGCAAACTCAATCACAATTTGTTGCAATGGCAAAAGCATGGGGTTTTCAAACCAACCCAGATAACAAACTTTGCCACACCACAAAAGAAATTGAGGCCGCATACAATGACTTAAACACCAAGCGTGCCAGCTTGGATTATGACATTGATGGGATTGTATATAAGGTTGATTCTATTGATCTGCAAAATCGTCTTGGTTTTTTGACCAAAGCTCCTCGTTGGGCAATTGCTCACAAATTTCCGGCGGAAAAAGCCTTAACAACAATTCAAAATATACGAGTGCAAGTGGGCAGAACTGGTGCCCTGACCCCAGTTGCAGATATGATGCCTGTTAATGTTGGCGGCGTAATGGTTTCTCATGCAACTCTTCATAATGCACAAGAGATACAAAGAAAAGATATTAGAATAGGGGATACTGTCATTATTCAAAGAGCCGGTGATGTTATCCCACAAGTGGTGGAAGTCAAATTAGACGCTCGAGCAAGTGATTCAAAACCATTTGATTTTCCAAACAATTGTCCAGTTTGCGGAGCGCATACTTCAAAAGATGCAAGTGGTGTTATAATACGTTGCACCAATGGGCTTAATTGCCCAGCTCAAGCTGTAGAGAGCCTAAAGCATTTTGTCTCAAAAGATGCCTTTGACATATCTGGTCTGGGAGACAAAATTATAGAAGATTTTTACGCTGAAGATATCATTAAAAACCCTGCAGACATATGGACGCTGCAATCAAGAAACGGTGGCGACGATTTATTCTCTAGCGGTGGCTTAATGTTAGAGCGCAGAGAAGGGTGGGGGCCCAAATCCGTCCAAAAATTATTCGAGGCAATAAACTCCAAAAAAAGTATTGAAATGCCAAGGTTTGTTTTTGCCTTGGGCATTCCCCAAGTTGGGATTGCAACAGCCAGATTAATTGCCAAGCATTATGGCTCTTTTTCCAGCTTTATTGGCAATGCAACAATTGAAGACTTAATGAGTATTGATGGTATTGGCCCCAACATGGCAAAAGACATTGCAGACTTTATAAAAGAAGAAAAAAACATTATAGTTATAAACGAGTTGTTAAAGCACATAAAAGTTGATGACTATGTATTAAACATATCTGGTGATTCAAAGTTTTTTAATAAGACCCTTGTCTTTACGGGCACATTAGAAACCTTGGGCAGGGCAGAAGCAAAGGCAAAAGCCCTTGGTTTGGGTGCAAAAGTTGCAGGCTCTGTCTCAAGCAAAACAGATTATGTAATTGTTGGAAAAGACGCTGGCTCCAAGGCAAAAAAAGCAGAAGAGCTGGGCATATCTATTATATCTGAAGCAGATTTTATTGCAGAAGGTCTGCAATAATCTGAAAAATCAATGCGCTAGCGCCAGCATTGTATATTTATGAAAAAAACTATTGACTTTTGTCTAGTTTTGCGATATGTTTGTTTTGTAACATTAAACCAGACAAATTATTAATCTTCCACTATACAAGGATATTCCAAACCCGCTTCTTTTTGCAAAAAGAACCGCAAATAGGTAAAAGTAGTATAGTGGATAAAAAAAGAGAGATATGAAAGTATTGAACAAATCGCCATCAGCTTAAGATGGTTGACTTGCAAATTATGTCGCGCGCTCAAATTGTTAGTAGAAGAGGTGTTTGGTAGCATACAAAGTGATGAGCGCGCAAAATTTGCTAAAAAAACCCCGCATTAATTTGCGGGGTTAATTTTATGCGCTTTTTTTATTTATCATCAGCATATGGGTTCTTGCCTTTGCGTATGTTAACGCGTAATGGTGTTCCATGCAGATTAAACGTATCACGCAAGCCATTTGTAACATATCTCAAATAACTTTCAGGCAAGCCATCTGGATTGCTTGAAAATATAAAAAATGTTGGCGGTCTTGTTTTTGCTTGGGTAATATACTTTAGCTTTATTCTTCTTTTATTTTTGCCAAGCGGTGGTGGATAGTTATCTATCATTTCAGAAAACCATTGGTTTAGCTTTGCAGTTGGCAGCCTAAAGTTCCATTTTTTATAAATACTAAGAACCGCATCCATCAGTTTTTCTAAGCCTTCTGATTTTAGTGCCGATATTGTAATTGTTGCAATACCTTCGGCCTGCGCCAACGAGTTTCTTAGCTTATAGTTAAGGGTGTCTATTGCTTTTTCTTTGTCTGCAATATCCCATTTGTTAAGAGCTATTATAAGTGCTCTGCCTTCTTCTAAAACTTCTCTTGCAATCTTTAAGTCTTGTTTGTCTAAAACGCCATCGCAGTCCAAAACCAAAACTACAACTTGTGCCAGATATGCAGCTTTTTTTGTTGCTGCTGCAGACATTTTCTCCAATCCATCGGTAACCTTTGCTCTGCGTCTTAATCCTGCGGTGTCAATTAGTTTTATTTTTTGCCCTTTATAAACAAAGTCGTTTTCTATGGCATCTCTTGTTAGGCCAGCCTCTGGGCCTGTTAGCATTCTTTCATCTTTTAAGAACGCATTCACAAGGGTTGACTTGCCCACATTCGGACGTCCAACAATTGCCATAGATATAACATCTTCTTTTTCTTTTGGTTCAGACTTCTTTTTTTCTTCATCAAATTTCAAAAGTTCTATGTATAAGTCAGCAAGGCCGATTCCATGCTCTCCTGAGAACATCAAAGGCTCGCCAAGACCAAGTTTATAAGCCTCAAATACTCCATTTTCTTGCTCTCTTCCTTCACACTTGTTTGCAAGAAGTATCACAGGTTTTTGAGAGTTTCTAACCAAATTTGCAAAGTGCTCATCAAAAGGATGAACCCCAACTCTTGCATCATACATAAACAAGCAAACATCAGCCTCAGAAATGGCTTTTTTTGTTTGATCGAGCATTTTTGCTTGTGTTGATCCATCATTTGCATCTTCAAAGCCTGGTGTATCTATAATTTCAAGCTCAAGATCTTTTAGTTTTGCAGGCGCAATTTTTCTGTCACGAGTAACTCCTGGCTTGTCATGCACAATTGCAAGTTTTCTACCTGCCAAGCGGTTGAACAGAGTTGACTTGCCCACGTTTGGGCGCCCAATTATTGCTAGTTTTATCATTTATACACCACCAAATCTGCATCTTTTGTTGCAAACACAACAGCCCCATCCGCAACAATTGGAGAAACCTCAATACCATCAGATACTTTGATGTATCCCAAGTTGCTTCCAGAATAAGGAGAAAACGAGAATACATATCCATTTGAGGTTGCAACCAAGAGTCTATTTTGAGTTAAAACTGGGCCAGAGGCAACAATGCCACTTTCTTCATCCTTGTTGGGTATTTTCGTTTGCCATATTGTTTTACCTGATTTTGCTTCAATTGCCATCAAGTCCAAGTCGTTTGATAATGCATATATAAAGTTGCCAGCAATCCATGGCTGATTTGTTGAGCCAACGTTTTTATCCCACAATCTTTGTCCTGTTTTGATGTCTATTGCAACAAAGATGTTATTATGCCCAATCACATATAGGATTTGCCCATCAATAACAGGATTCGCTTTTATTGTATTGATAGAAGATATTGCATCAGATCCACGCAAATTTATAACAAAATCAGACCACAATAAAGAACCAGTAGATGCTTTGAATGCTTGCAATTGCCCGTTTGAGAATGCCGCAATTAAGATATCTTCATTTGCTGCATAAGTCGGAGCCGCTCCGCCAACCAATATTGTTGCATTTTGAGCTGCTTGGTGGCGCCAGATTTCTTCTCCGGTTTGAGCATTCAGACATACAAGCAAGTTGTCAACTGTTTGCACAAAGACTCTGTTGTTATTAACTGTTGGTGCGATTCTTATTGGTGAAGATGCCTGAAAAGACCATTGTGGTTTGCCCGTCATCATGTCCAACGCAATCACAACGCCAAACCCCGTTGTTGCATAAACTTTCTTATCATAAACAGCAACGCCAGCACCTTTCATAGAAACACCATCATCGTCTTCATTGTTTGGAGATATTGTTTTATCCCAAATTTCTTTGCCATTATCAAGTCTGTGGGCCATAACTGTCGCATCAGCGTCTATCGTAAATATAACGCCATGAGCAACAACCGGTGTAGATATTAAAAAGTCTCTTTTTGAATCACCTGCACCAAAGCTTGTCTCAAACGCTTCTGTTAAAGAATCTCTTGATGCCAAATGCCCCATAAAATGCTGAGAGTTGCCACCATTTTGTGACCACATAATGTTTTTTGATGGTCTTGGCAATTTTATTTGAATGCTATCATCAATAGTCTCAACCCTAAGAGGGGTTAGTATAGCTTCTCTTGTGCCTTCTGCAATTTTTTTATCTGTTGAGCAAGAGCACAATGCTATTATTGCGCATAGTGATAAAAGTTTTTTCATAATCCATATTCCTTTTATTGAGTTTGGTTGGATTATAATATTTATTTATAATTTGGCAACAAAAATATTGACAATAAGGCTGAATTATATAATCTGCACCAGAATTTAATAAAATTATAAATTATGGCAAAAAACTTTTTATGGCTGCTATTTACGAATGATATCATTCTTGCAGTCATACTAGCCTCTAACGTGCTGCCTCTTTTCCATGACTGGGTCATGATATGGACGCTTGCTAGTTTTGGGCTAACAACGTTAATTATCATCTGCAAGGTAATTTTTTATTTTGCTGATGATAAAAAGAGAAATGCAATAAGCGATAATAAGCACTCATAGAGCCTTATTATTTAATGTTGCAAAAATAAAAACCCGAAGTGTTCTCTTCGGGTTTTTTGTTTATTTTGAAATATTTTCAACAGGCGTATTTGGTTTTATTTTCATTAATGATGATGTTATAACCACGTCCCCATTATTAAGGCCTTTGTCAATAACCCACGTATCATTTGGTCCAGATACTCCTGTTATCACGGCTCTTGCTTGAGCTGTTCCGTTTTTATCTATCACATAAACAAATTGCCCTTGTGGCCCTTGCATAACAGCAGCCTTTGGCACGGTTAAGGCGTGCAGTCTGCTTAAGCCTTCCAACACAACTCTAACAAACTGCCCAGGCATTATTCTTTTGTTTGGGTTGTCAAAAACAATTCTTGATTGCACAGTACCAGTTGTTTTGTCGACAACAGAGTTTGTAAAATTAAGTGCGCCGTTTATTGGATAAAAACTACCGTCATCATATTTGATTTTTGCCACAATATCACTTTTGCCGTCATGGTTTGGGTTATTTACAAGTCCTTTTTCAACCAGCTTTGTCAAGGATATAATCTCAGTATCTGTTGCAGAAAACATAACATATATTGGATTTAGTTGAGTGATGTTTGTTAATAGATCTGCACTTGATATAAGGCTGCCCTCAGACTTTGCTTCAAGGCTTGTAATGCCAGATATAGGGGCTTCAACCTTTGTCCAGTCAACATTTAATTGCGCAGACTCAACAGATGCTTTTGCGGCTGCAATACTTGCTTTGATTGTTTCCAGATTTGCTTTTGCATCATCAAGAGCTTTTGCAGAAACGATTCTATCTTCAAACAATACATCCATTCTGTGATATTGATTTTGCGCAGCGTCAAGCTGAGCTTGCTGTTGCAATAATGATGCTTTTGCCTGATTAAGAGCTGCCATATATGGTGCTGGGTCAATTTCAAAAAGTATTTGCCCCTCTTTTACATCAGAGCCTTCAACATAGTTTCTTTTTAATAAAATGCCAGAAACCCTTGATCTAACTTCAACCTCTTTTGAGCCTTGGGCTCTGCCAGAAAACTCAAGCTCAAGAGGAACATCTTGCTCTTGTGCTATTATCGTATTAACTTTTAGTGCTTGTGCTGCATTGTTTGTGCTGTTGTCTTCTTTGCAAGCGCTTAAAAACGCAAGTGCAATAAATAGGTATCTAGCTTTCATAAAAAAATCCTTATATTATTATTCAGATATGATTGTTTCTGGTTCTGCTGCTCCAGTGTCCTCTTCTGGCAAAATTTCATCACTATCAGTGATTATAGTTTCATCTTCGCCACCAGTAAGATCTGGGTTGATTTCTATAACATCTTCTGCAATTACTTCTACAGGTGCATTTGCAATAGATTTTTGCTTTACAAACGTATAGCCAATTACTAATATTGCAATTGCCAAAACGATATAAAATATTCTTTTCATATTAAACTCCTTAAAAACATATGTACTAATACATAAGATAAAGCATTTTAAGCAAAAGTCAACATACTAATATTGGTAATTAAAACAATAACTTATCCCCATGTTGGGGAATAAATTGAAAAAAAAGCTTGTCAAAACATTTTTTTGTTGGTATTAAAAAAATCTCAAGGCAATAGTCTTGAATTGTTTTAATTTTATTAGAGGTTTATCATATGACTGATACAGCTAATCGCGTAAAAAAAATCGTTGCTGAACACTTAGGTGTTGAAGAAGCAAAAGTAACTGATACAGCAAGTTTCATTGACGATTTGGGCGCAGATAGTTTAGATACTGTTGAATTAGTAATGGCTTTTGAAGAAGAATTCGGTTGCGAAATCCCAGATGACGCAGCAGAAAAAATCTTAACTGTTAAAGATGCTATCGACTATCTTTCTAAAAATGCTTAATTCAAAAGTTGAAAATAAGTAGATATGATGAGACTCGCTGTTTTTTAGGCGAGTTTCGTTTTATTTGAAGAATATAAAAACAAGAGGAAATTATGAAAAGAGTTGTTATTACAGGTTTAGGTGCGCTAACTCCATTTGGTAGAGGCGTTGAATATAACTGGAAAAATATTTTAGCTGGAAAATCAGCTATCTCAAACATTGAAGGATTTGACTTAAAAGACATTCCTGTAAAAATTGCTGGTCAAGTTAGATATGGCAAAGAAGCAAACCAATTTGATCCAGACACTGTTATGGATCCAAAAGAGCAAAAAAGAGTAGATAGATTTATATTATTTGGTCTTGCTGCCGGCCGTGACGCAATTGAAGATTCAGGATGGAAGCCTCAAGCAGAAGAAGACAAATACAGATCAGGTGTTATGATGGGCTCTGGCATTGGCGGCTTGGAAGCAATTTATGAAAACTCATTATTGTTTAATGAAACAGGTTGCAAAAAAATGTCTCCATTTTTTATCCCAGCTTGCTTGATTAACCTTATTTCAGGCCACTTATCAATAGCTTATGGCTACAAAGGCCCAAATCACTCTTGCGTAACAGCATGTGCAACAGGCACACACGCAATTGGTGATGCATACAGAATTATTGCCATGGGTGATGCAGACGTTATTGTTGCAGGTGGCGCAGAGTCTGCGGTTAATCCGCTTTCTTTGGCAGGGTTTTCAAGATTGCGTGCATTGGCATCAAACTTTAATGACACACCAACAAAAGCATCTCGCCCTTGGGACAAAGATCGCTCAGGTTTTGTAATGGGTGAAGGCGCTGGCGCTGTTGTTTTAGAAGAATTAGAGCACGCAAAAGCTCGTGGCGCAAAAATCTATGCAGAAATCGTGGGTTATGGCATGAGTGGTGACGCTTATCACATCACAGCACCATCTGGCGACGGCGCATACAGAGCAATGAAGTCTGCTTGCGAACACGCAAAAGCAAACGGTGTTGACTTAAAAGACATTAATTATATCAACGCTCATGGAACATCAACGCCTCTTGGTGATGTTGGTGAGCTTGAGGCTGTTAAAAAATTGTTTGGTGATGATATCAAAACGGTTTCAATGTCTTCAACAAAATCATCTGTTGGTCATTTGCTTGGTGCAGCTGGTGCAGTTGAGGCAATCTTTAGCATCAAAGCTATTGAAGATCAAACTTGCCCTCCAACAATCAACTTAGAAAACCCAGAAGAAGCAGCAGAAGGTGTTGACTTGGTTCCAAACAAGCCAAGACAAAAAGACATTTCTGCAGCAATGTCAAACTCTTTTGGCTTTGGCGGCACAAACGCATCTTTGGTTTTCAAAAAATATAATGATTAGAAAACTCATTATATTATCAATAGTTATTGCAGCTATTGGTTTGATATGCTTTCACAAGTGGCTCACTCAAAATGGGCCACTTAGTCAGTCCACAAATATAGAAATAAAAAAAGGCTCATCCTTAAGCTCTGTTGCTACTCTTTTGGCAGAAAAAAACGTTATAAGGTTTCCCCTTGTTTTCAAACTAAAAGGGCGCCTTATGGGTTGGGGCGACAAAATAAAAGCCGGCGAATATCAATTTGAGCCAAATATTTCCTCATCAGAGGTTTTAGATAAAATTGTTAATGGCGATATTTTATATCATCAAGTAACAATACCAGAAGGCAAAACAGTTGGCGAAATTATGTATATCATAGAGACACACCCCAAACTCTCAGGTGAAATATCAATAGAAGTTAAAGAAGGGGAACTACTGCCTGAAACATATAGTTTTTCAGCAGGCCAAAACAAAAATGACCTTATCAAAGAAATGCAAAAAAAAATGCAAAAAACCCTTGATAAAGCCTGGAAAAACAGAGAAAAAAACCCATACATAAAAACAAAGCAAGATGCCCTTATCTTAGCTTCAATAATTGAAAAAGAAACAGCCGTCGCATCAGAAAGAGCTTTGGTTGCATCTGTTTTCTTAAACCGCCTCAAAAAAGGCATGAGGCTACAAACAGATCCAACTGTGATCTATGCAATAACAAATGGAGAGTTCAATTTCGGCAGAAAACTTTATAGAAAAGATTTGCAATATGACAATCCATATAATACATACAAATATTATGGTCTTCCTCCTGGACCAATATGCAACCCTGGAGAAGAATCTATAGTCGCAGCCCTAAACCCTGAACATTCAGACTATTATTATTTTGTTGCAGATGGCAATGGTGGTCATAGTTTTGGCAAAACCTTAAAAGAGCATAATCAAAATGTTGCAAACTGGAAGAAGAAAAAAGCAGGAAAAAAATAAATGACAAATCTTTGGTGGTTATTTGCGTTGGGTGCAAGTTTGTTTTCTGCAATATATATTTATAGCAATCAAATATTCAAGCTCAAACCAGCAACTGCCATGATGTATAGAACAGTCGTTTTGGCTCTTTGCTTGCTGCCATTTATGCCGTTTTTCAAGCCAGTTGAAAGCCCAATATTTTATATCCTTTGCATTATCCAAGGCATTATTGTTTATTATATTGATGCAAAACTTTTTAAGCTTTCAAAAACAATTGGCGCAGAGGCGACAGGTCTTTATCAACCATTGAGCATTGCTTTAATATTTTTTATTTGGATTCCCATCTCTTTTTATCAGCAAGGCATAATATACAAATCACTGCCATTATTTTTGTTTGAAGTATTAATGATTGCCACAGTCGTCTTTTCAATCATAAAGATAAAAAAGGCTCAAACATCTAGCAATATTTTGTTACTTATTGCCCCTGCAATTATTCTTGCAACTTTTGCTGATATTTTTAATAAACTCTCAATGCAAAATGGTGGAGATAATCTTTTTGCAATGGTTTATTATTACAACTTTATAACCGCTGCAACTGCTGGCATATTCAGCATTCATAGGTATCAAAAAGAGGGGCTAAAAACAGACTTTATAAAAAAGAAAAACCACTTGGCTTGCGCGGTTATTGTTGGCTCAGTCTTTTTGCTTGCTGCCTTTAAGAACATGGCAATGTTATACACTCCAGACCCAACATATGTTAGTGCAATAATCGCAGGCTCAGTTCTTTTGATTTTGTTGCTCAACAGAATCTTAAAAGCCATGGGCAGAATAAAAACATTTGAAAAGATAGACGTAAAATATGCGTTTATGTTAATAGCAAGTGTCTGCACGCTTATTATTATATCTTCGCACAATTAAATTTTTTTTAATAAAGATGCATTAATATCAAACAGAAAATAACTTATAAAAGGAAATAATTCATGAAAAAAATCATACTTAGTTGCTTTATGGCATTGTTTTTTGCAGGCTGCGCAACAGATCCGTATACAGGTCAATCAAAAGTATCAAACACCGGTTGGGGCACAGGCATTGGCGCTCTTGCTGGAGCCGGTATCGGCGCCTTGGTCGGCGGTGAAAAAGGAGCATTGATTGGTGCTGGTGTTGGCGCTGCCACAGGCGCTGGTACAGGCTATTATATGGACGCGCAAGCCAAAAAATTAAGAGCAGAGCTCTTGGGCACAGGCGTACAAGTGATGGAAGAAAATGGCAGAGTTCGTTTGATTATGCCAGGCAACATTACTTTTGCAACTGATAGTGCAACAATCAACTCAGCGTTCCAACCAATTTTGACATCTGTAGCAAAGGTTATTGATGAATATGATCAAACAATGGTAGAGGTTTCTGGTTATACAGATAACACAGGTTCAAGTGCATATAACAACACACTGTCATTGCAAAGAGCAACAGCTGTTTCAAACTACTTAAGATTAAGTGGTGTATCAGCAAACAGATTGCTTGTAAGTGGTTTTGGATCAAAAAATCCAATAGCCTCAAATGCAACCACAAGTGGCAGGGCTGAAAATAGACGCGTAGAGATTGTTTTGATAAATCAGCAATAAACACAATAAATCAATCGATTGAAATGCGTAGAGATTCTCTACGCATTTGTTTTTTCATAGTTATTTTTTGTTGACTCCCTCTTTAATCATATTAAACTAATAATTGTAAAGAGTTTGTGCTCATAATTGAATAAATAAGGATAGAAGGATAGATAGATGTCTAGTGGAATAGTAAAATGGTTTAATACCCATAAAGGTTATGGATTTATAATCCCAGAAAATCAAGATGAAAATAAAGATATTTTTGTTCACATAACAAGACTTGAAAAAACAGGAATCAAAAAATTATCAGATGGTCAAAAAGTTATATATGATACATATGATGATAACGGCAAACCTGCCGCAGAGAATGTTTCAATAATAGAATAAAAATAAGAGGCCCAATAGGGCCTCTTGTTATTTTTCAAAAGATGCATTTTTTATTGTAATAATTTCTGAAAAATCTGATATTGCATAATCTTCTGCAATCGTTTTTTCTCCAACTTCAAAAGTTTTTGTAAAATCTTTTGCAAAGCTCTGTAGCTCTTGTTTTGCTTCTTTGGATAATTCTTTGTTTGCATTTATTTCTTTGCAAAAACGCAGATAAGCTCTTTGATTGCCTTTAAGCTCTGACTTGCCCATCTCAAGATATTGACCATTATCAATTCCTTGCAGATTTGTTTTTTTATCAAGTTGATCCCATTCTTTGCTGATGTCAATTTTATTTTGCCCATCATGCAAAATCACTGATGACTTATATGCTTTAACATCACCATTAACATATGAGGTCGCTGAGTTGATATTAAGTTTTGTTGAACCCAGAGTATATTCTGCATCATATCCTTCAAAAGTCATTTCACTAAGTTTTCCATCTTCCCATTTTTGCTGAGATTTTGTTATAACTTTTTGATTCTCATTATACTTGTCAGATAAATTTATTGCAGATAATGAGTTTTTGTATTCAGATATGCTTTTATTCTCAGTTTTGTGTTTGTTATCATCATATTTTTCAATAGTTTCTGTTGCATTAGCCTGAAGGCTACCACCCAACGCAGCACAAAAAGACATTTTTAAAAAAGCATTCTCGATTCTATTTTTTATTGTCATTCTTTATCTCCTATTGTTATATAATATCACAAAAATGAGCTTATTACAACAATTTTTATTTTATCCAACTTTCAATTTGTTCATCGCTTGGAGTGCCTCCTGCAAAAACAACTTTGCCATCAACAACAACAGCCGGTGTTGACATTACAGAATACTTCATCAAATCCATAATATCTTCAGATTTCTTAACATCTGCATTTGGCGCCTTTTCTTTTATTTTGTTGTACAAATCATTGCAAGAACAACATCCTGAACCCAAAATTATAATTTCCATATTTTTTCTCCTATACAATAGCGTTTAATAAATAACCAGTGATGATAAATGAGACAATCAAGAAGATTGCAAATATCACTAACATTTTCGTTTTTAATATTTTTGAAAGCATCATAAACTCTGGCAAAGAGATTGCAGTCGTTGACATCAAAAATATCAAAGCGGTTCCAACAGGTACACCCTTCATCAAAAATACTTGAATCACTGGCACAACCCCAGCATGAGATGCATATAACGGAGCTCCAGCAATTGAGGCAAAAGGCACAGCCCAAGAATTATCTTTGCCCAAATATTTTATAAAAAACTCTTCTGGCACATATCCATGCATAAATGCGCCAAAGCCAATACCAATAATAACATAAAGTGCAATACTTTTAACTGTGGCGTTTGCAAAGCGCGCTGCATAATTAATTAAGTCTCCTGCTTTTTGTTTTAATGTTTGTGTTGTCTCACAGCAAACGCTAGGAGCCGGTGCGCCACTTGGCTTAAACTTAACATATTTCCCCAAGCCAAACTTGTCGCACAAATAGCCTGCAATAATTGCAATTATTGAGCCAGTCAAACAATATATCAAGGCAACCATTGGCCCAGCGCCATCAAGAGCCAACAACATCAAAGCCGCAATCTCTGAAACCAGTGGTGATGCAACCAAGAACGCCATAGAAACCCCAAAGGGAACGCCTGCAACAATAAAGCCAATAAAAAGAGGAATAGACGAGCAAGAGCAAAATGGCGTAACAATGCCCAAAAACACTGCCAGAACATATCCATACCATCTTGACTTGCCAGACAGGTAATCACGTACTTTTTCTGGATTAAGCTGCGCCCTAAATAAAGAGATAATAAAAATCAATAAATATAACAAAACAAAAATTTTTGTAATATCTTCAATAAAAAAGTGAACCGCTGCACCCAAATGAGTTGCTTTGTCTAACCCCAATTGAGCAATACCCCAATCGCCAAATTTTGTAAAAATGCTTAACATGTGCATCCTCCTAAATAGCAATCTTTTAATAAAAACTCTGCAACTTGTTTGATTGCATTACAATTTGCAGTATATATAACTTGTTTTCCGTTTTTTTGTGTCTCACACAATCCAGCATTTGATAGCGCAGAAAGATGAAAAGAAAGTGTGTTTCTGGGCATATTATCAAGCAGTTCAGATATTTCTGTTGGAGTAATTCCTGTTTTTGAATGCTTGACTAATATCTTATAAATAGCAAGCCTAGGCTCAGAGCTAAGCGCATTTAATATTTGTGTTGCTTCATTTATTTCCATTAAAACATCCCCCATAAAAAGTAGATACCAATTAATACAAATATAGCTCCAGTTCCTTTTCTAAGATAAAGCTCAATCTCTTGGGTTTTCTTAAACACATTGCCAATTTTGTTGATAGAAAAAGCAAGCACAAAAGCAAGCAACATCACAGGTAGGCCTGTGCCGATTCCATATAACGTCAATGGCAACATTGCCCCCTGAGAGCTAATAACTGTTGAAAAAAACAACCCTGCCGCAACTGGGCAAAGTGCTGCTGCAAATATAAAGCCCAAGATAAAAGAGCCAAGCGCCCCCTTATCTGCCAAAAAAGCAATCTTGTTTTGATTAAACTGAATTTTAGGCAAATGGATATGGAGTACTCCAAGCATAATAACACCAATAACAATCAAAAGAGGTGCCACAAAATACATCATTTTAGTTTGCAAAAACATAGATACTTGGGGGATTGCATTTAGTGCCCCAGCAAGAGCTGCGCCAACAACAATATAAAACAACGCGCGCCCTAGTGTATATGATAATCCGTTTATCAAAACCTTAGAAGGCTTTGATACTTTATTTGCAATAAAGCTCATCGCTGCAATATTAGATGCAAGCGGGCAGGGGTTTATTGATGTTAAAATCCCTAGCCATAAAAAACCAAGTAGCATCATCATATTATTTTTTCCCTATAAAAGCATTAACTTCATCGGTTATATATTGCAAAAACTTATCTTTATTATAAACATTTTGCCAAATTCCTGTAAGGTTTTTATAGTTTCCATTATTATCTGATATTACAACAGACTTTGTATAAAGCTGAAAATCATTTATAAAATGCTCATTTTCTTTTTCTTGAATATTAAATTTCTTAAACTCAACGGGCAAACTTTTTGCTACTTCTTCCGTATATTTTTCAAACTTAATACAGTTTGAGCAGCGAGAATTTGCATAAAAATAATATAAAGTTGGCTTGGTTTCTTGCGCATTTGCATTAAAGCTCAACATCAATGTTGCAATTAATAAAAGTTTTTTTAGCATTCTTGATCCTTTCGATTCTTGTTTCCATATTTCCAATAATATAGAAATATTATTTAAATGTCAACACAAATTCAAAAAGCATTAATAAAAAATTTAACAATTGCAGTTATATTGGGTTCAAATATATAAAGTTAGGAGTTATATAATATGCACGGTCATGAAGTTGCCACACTATCAAACGTTATCTTTGGTCTAAATCCAATGATTTTATCAACAGTAATACTTATTGTCAGCTATATCATTCTTTTTACAGAAAAATTAAACAGAGCAGTTGTTGCCATGCTTGGGGCTGGCGCAATGATCTTTGCTGGCATCTTAACCCAAGCCACAGCATTAAAAGGGATAGACTTTAATACTCTTGCTCTTTTAAGTGGTATGATGATTATTGTTGGCATTGCAGAAAAATCCGGAATGTTTCAGTTTGTAGCAGTTTGGGCTGCAAAAAAAGTAAAGGCAAATCCAAGGGCATTGATGATAGTTCTTGCAGCCATTGTTGCAGTTTTTTCAGCTTTCTTAGACAATGTAACAACAGTTTTATTAATTGTTCCAGTGACATTCCAAATCACAAGAAAGTTAAAAATCAATCCATATCCATATTTGGTGGTTGAAATTTTTGCCTCAAACATTGGTGGTACAGCAACATTAATTGGCGACCCACCAAACATTTTAATAGGCTCAGCCTTGAACTTAAGCTTTATGGACTTTGTTAATGAGCTTGCCTTGGTTGTGGTTGTTACAATGATTGCTTTGATTTTTGCATTTGACCAAATCTGGGGCAAAAGATTAGTAACAACAGAAAAAAACAAAAAAGCCGTAATGAAAATATCAGAAATTGATACAATCACAGACTGGAAGTTGTTATGGAAGTCATTGGCAGTTCTTGCAATTGTTATTGTTGGCTTTATTATGGCAGAGCATATTCATATTGCAAACGGCACAATTGCATTATTTGGTGCTGCAATATTAATGCTGATTTACACTTTTGGAGACAGCCATGAATCAAGGGATCATAAAGTAGAAGAAGCCTTTAATCTTGTTGACTGGACCACAATATTCTTCTTTATGGGTTTGTTTGCAATTGTATATGGCTTGGAGGTTTCAG
Organism: uncultured Azospirillaceae bacterium; assembly: GCA_964371845.1. Lineage (GTDB taxonomy): Bacteria > Pseudomonadota > Alphaproteobacteria > RF32 > CAG-239 > JAWXUC01. The sequence continues at coordinate 18,175 of CAYJOO010000007.1, forward strand.
GTGTATTGCATTTGCTCGGTCAGAAATTTATTGAAGTTACGGATGGCAGCATTCAAAAAGCGGCAATGCTTGTTATATGGGTTTCTGCAATTGTTTCTTCTGCAATTGATAACATTCCATTTGTTGCCACAATGATTCCATTAGTAAAATCTATGGAGCCATCAATGGGCGGCCGCGAGGCTATGATGCCAGTATGGTGGGCATTGTCTTTGGGTTCTTGCTTTGGCGGAAACGGGTCGTTGATTGCAGCATCTGCCAATGTTATTGTTGCAGGTATGGCAACAAGAGAAGGTCATCCTATCTCGTTCTTAAAGTTTTTAATATGGTCAATACCAACAATGCTATTTTCAGTATTAATAGCAACCGTATATGTCCACATAAAATATTTTATGTAACAAAAAAGGTTTGAGAACAAAGTCTCAAACCTTTTTTTTATTTCTTTTTTGAGCACGTTAGCGTCTCATTGGGGGTGTCCAAATAAAAGACCCCTGCAGAGCAGTATCTTTCAAGTCGCTTGCCCATAATAAGATCATCATCTCTATACAGCCCTTCTTTAACAAGGCGCAATATAAATCTTTCCAGATCTCTTTGCAACAACTCACCTCTCTTGAAAGAGGATGCTATTATTGTTAATTTTATTGCCATCCTATAAAGGCGCTTAATCCATCGATTCTGCGTATTTTTGCGCCTGATTATGTCAGAGGCAATCGCATAGATAGAGCTTCTATCGCGTTTTGATGGTGAGAGACGTTTCATCTCCGCTTGTCGAAGAATTTCTTCGAGCTCAATATAAAGTAACGCTCCTCCACACAAGGATCTACCATTGTGCTTTGAGTTCAAAATCTCTTCTACTCTTTGATTTATTACAAGCAGCTTATAGTTGCTTGCATATTTTGAAGAGTTGATATCATTTTCTACAAGCAAAGATATCCTTTGCGGAGCAGAGAAAATAATTGAGGCTTTTTGTGTTGCACAAATTTCATCTGCAACCTCAATATAATTTTTCTTTCCACTCATAATGATTTTTTCCTGCGGAATTCCAAGAGATATAAGCATTTTTTCTATATCAATTTGATTTAGATATTTTGCAAATTCGCCAAGATGTTTTGTGTCGTCAACACAAACAATCTTTGGGCAAACTCCATGGTCCCTCCGAGCAGTGAGATAAATTCTTGCAGCCCATAAGGCAGAGATTGTCTCATTGTTGTTTATTGCCATAATATGAGTTGCTTTTACAATAGATCCTCTGGGGGTGTAGCAGTTTGTATGCGCTCTGAGTGTGTCGTTTAATACTCGCGCTGCTTGTTTTTTTTTCATCTCGTTTTTTTTTAAGGTTAATAATAGTATAATTTATTTTGTTTGCTCTTTATCTAATTGGTTTCAGGCACGTTGTCAACATATTCTATATTATCATGTTATTTTTTTTTAATAAAACTATTGCGAAAACAAAAAAGCATACCTATATAAATTTCATAAAGGAGAAAAATAATGAGTAATAAAGTATTAGGTATTGACTTAGGTACCACAAACTCTTGCTTTTCAATTATGGAAGGCGGAGACGCAAAAGTATTAGAAAACTCAGAAGGTGCAAGAACAACGCCTTCTATGGTTGCTTTTACAGATCAAGAAAAACTAGTTGGTTTTCCTGCAAAAAGACAAGCAGTAACAAACCCAGAAAACACAATGTTTGCAATCAAGCGTTTAATTGGTCGCAGATACAATTCACCAGAAGTTGAAAAAGACAAAAAATTGGTTCCATACACAATCGTAAACGGTGATAATGGCGACGCTTGGGTTGAGGCAAAAGGTGAAAAATATGCCCCATCTCAAATCTCAGCATTTATTTTGCAAAAAATAAAAGAATATGCAGAAAGCTATCTGGGCGAGCCAATTGACAAAGCTGTTATTACAGTGCCAGCATACTTCAATGACAGCCAACGTCAAGCAACAAAAGATGCTGGTAAAATTGCTGGCTTAGAAGTTTTGCGTATCATCAATGAGCCAACAGCAGCAGCACTTGCTTATGGCTTAGATAAAAAAACTACAGGCACAATCGCTGTGTATGACCTTGGCGGTGGTACTTTTGACGTATCTATCTTAGAAATTGGTGACGGCGTGTTTGAAGTAAAATCTACAAACGGTGATACTTTCTTGGGTGGTGAAGACTTTGACCAAAGAATAGTAGATTATCTTGCAGATGAGTTCAAAAAAGAATCTGGTATTGATCTTCGTGGTGACAGATTGGCATTGCAAAGATTAAAAGAAGCTGCTGAAAAAGCAAAAATTGAGCTTTCATCAACAACACAAACAGACGTAAACTTGCCGTTCATTACAGCTGATGCAAGTGGCCCAAAACACTTAAACATCAAAATGACACGTGCAAAATTAGAATCTTTGGTAGATGACTTAATTGCTCGCACTGTAGAGCCTTGCAAAAAAGCTTTAGCAGATGCTGGCTTGTCTGCATCAGAAATCAAAGATGTTATCTTGGTTGGTGGCATGACCAGAATGCCAAAAGTACAAGAAAAAGTAAAAGAAATCTTTGGCAAAGAACCTTCAAAAGGCGTAAACCCAGATGAGGTTGTTGCAATCGGTGCAGCAATTCAAGGTGGTGTTTTGATGGGTGATGTAAAAGACGTTTTATTATTAGACGTAACGCCACTTTCTTTGGGAATTGAGACCCTTGGTGGTGTGTTCACAAGATTAATAGATAGAAACACAACGATTCCAACCAGAAAATCTCAAGTTTTCTCAACTGCAGAAGATGGTCAAACAGCGGTAACAATCCGTGTGTTCCAAGGTGAAAGAGAAATGGCTCAAGACAACAAAATGCTCGGAGCTTTTGATCTTGTTGGCATTCCAGCAGCTCCTCGTGGTATGCCGCAAATTGAGGTTACTTTTGATATTGATGCCAATGGTATTGTAAATGTTTCTGCAAAAGACAAAGCAACAAACAAAGAGCAAGCAATTCGTATTCAAGCAAGCGGTGGCCTTTCAGATGCAGATATTGAAAAAATGGTTAAAGAAGCAGAAGCAAATGCAGAAGCAGATAAAGAAAAACGTGAAGCGGTAGAAGCCAAAAACACAGCAGAAGGCCTTATTCACACAACAGAAAAAACTTTATCAGAAAATGCAGATAAAGTAAGTGCTGAAGATAAAGCTGCTATCGAAACTGAAATTGCAGCCCTTAAAACAGCAATTGAAGCAGACAGCTTATCTACAATCAAGGAAAAAACAGAAAGTTTGATGCAAGCATCTATGAAACTTGGTGAGGCAATGTACAAAGCACAAGCAGAAGAACAGCCTGCTGGTGATGCTCCTCAAGAAGAAGCTCCAGCTTCTGATGAAAAAGTGGTTGATGCAGACTTTGAAGAAGTTAAGTAATCAAAGCACAACAAAAAAAGGACGGCAAGCGCCGTCCTTTTTTGTTTGACATAAAAATTTATTCCAAACCAAGTTCCCCAATGAGGTCTTCAATGTTTTGAGGCTTGTTGCCTTTTGCCTCGTCCACATGTTCTTTAAGCACACGCAGTGCTGCTTTTTCTCTTTTCTTGGGAGCGGGTTTTGCCTCTTTTTCTGGCTCTTGAATTACCTCAATTTTTTTATCCTCTTTGCTTGGTGTCTGCTTTGCAGCTTGCTCAAGTTCCTCAAGCGTTGCTTTTGGAATGAGTTTTTCAATAGGTTCTGCAAATGATCCTGCAATCTCAAAATATTTAGAATCCTTAAATATATCTGGCTTGTTATCATCTTCAGGGAAGACAAAGCCAACCATAATAAACAGCAACACAATTAATAAAAAAGCCCTAAACAAACCAAAAAACAATCCCAAGCCTTTGTCAATATTGCCAAGTTTAGATGCCTTAATTTTTGATGCAATACCTGCAGAAAATATCATCCAAAAAATCATAAAAGCACCAAATATTGCAATTGAACCAACAATCTTTGCAGATCCCTCAGAGCTGAAATGTTCTCTTAAAAAAGGCATGGCAATTGGCAAAAAAGACACCACCAAGATGGCGCCAATAACCCATCCAACAATAGATAAAACCTCTCTAATAAAGCCTCTGTTGATTGAAATTAGTGCAGATACTGCAACAATAAAAATAATAATAATATCCAAGTTGTTCATAAAATATTTCCTTATACAATATATTTATGCACTTTATAAACCTATTATGGTTAAAATTTCATAAAGGAACGGCATCTATTTTATAGCAAAAAAGCAAAATTTGCTTTGACAAGCGCATAATTTTTTGATAAAAGCTTAAAAAAATACAAAAAACAAGGAAATAATATGAGTACAATACTTGAATTTGAAAAAGACATTTTAGAGATTGAAGCAAAAATTGAAAACATCAAACAACTCTTAAATGATGATGAAGAAGATATGTCAAAAGAAATTTCTCGCTTGGAAGAAAAATTGCAAAAGCGCTTAAAACAAGCATATCAAGACTTAAGCCCATGGCAAAAAGCACAGGTTGCAAGGCATCCAAATCGCCCACATTGCCTTGATTATGTTGAAGCCTTAATAAAAGACTTTACGCCTCTTGCAGGTGATAGATTGTTTGCCGATGATGAGGCAATGATCTCTGGCATAGGTCGTTTTAATGGCAGATCTGTAGTTGTTCTTGGTCAAGAAAAAGGCCACGACCTAGAGACCAGAACCCGTTATAACTTTGGTATGGTAAAGCCAGAAGGGTACAGAAAAGCACAAAGATTAATGGACATGGCAGAAAGATTTAATATGCCAGTGATCTGTTTTGTTGACACTGCAGGGGCCTTCCCAGGTGTTGAAGCAGAGGCAAGGGGGCAGGCAGAAGCAATCGCGTCTTCAATTGCAAAATGCTTGGAGGTCAAAGTTCCAACAGTTTCTTGCATAATTGGAGAAGGTGGCTCAGGCGGAGCTATTGCAATTGCAACAACAAACAGAGTCTTAATGTTAGAAAACTCAATTTATTCAGTTATTTCACCAGAAGGCTGCGCGTCTATTTTGTGGAGATCTGCAGATAAGGTAAAAGATGCAACAGAGGCTTTGCGTTTGACTGCGCAAGATTTGCATGAGTTAAAAGTTATTGATGAGATTATCAAAGAGCCATTGGGTGGCGCTCATCGCAACAAGGCAGAAGCAATCAGAAGCGTTGGTGATGCAATAGAAAAACATTTGCAAGAGCTTATAAAGCAAACTCCTGAGCAATTAAAAGCTCAAAGAACAGAAAAGTTCTTGACCATGGGGAGAAACTTGGCTTGAGTATAGAGCTAGTTGTCATAATTGCTCTTTTGGTTGCAGTGATTGTTTTGTTGTTAAAAAAACAAAGCAATCCTGCAATAGAAAGCCTTATAAAAGGCCAAGCGGAGCTATATGGCAGACTATCTCAATTTTCAGAAACTCAAGGGGCAACCCAAAATAAAACGGTTGAAACGCTTACAGACTTAAGGGAGCGTCTGGCAAAAATAGATGCTGCTCAACAAAACATTTCAACCCTATCAAAGCAGATGGTTGGCTTGCAAGAAGTGCTTTCAAATAAGCAGGCAAGGGGCGCATTTGGAGAAATCCAATTAAACGACCTCGTAACCTCGATTCTGCCGCCAAATGCCTATGAGTTTCAGGCTGTTTTAGAAAACAACAAAAGGGCAGACTGCCTATTAAAACTTCCAAACCCTCCTGGGTCAATTATTATAGATGCCAAGTTTCCATTAGAGAGCTATTATGCCTTAAGAAACGCTGCTGATGATCGTCAAAAGCTTGAGGCAGAAAGATTTTTTAAGGCAAGTGTCATAAAGCACATCAAAGACATTGCAGAAAAATATATTGTTATTGGTACCACAGCAGAATCAGCGTTGATGTTTTTGCCATCTGAATCAATATATGCAGAGCTTCATGCCAATTTTATAGATGTTGTTGAAACATCTTATAAAAACAAGGTTTGGATTGTCTCTCCAACAACTTTGATGGCCACATTAAACACCATAAGAGCTATCTTAAAAGATGCACAAATGCGTGAGCAAGCTGGCGTCATCCAAAAAGAGGTCAGCATTTTAATTGATGACATAATCAGATTAGACAAGCGTGTTGAAAACCTCTCAAGACATTTTTCTCAAGCAAATGATGATATAAAAGATATCAAGACATCATCAGAGAAAATTGGCAAAAGAATTAACAAGATTGAGAATATTCAATTGGGCGAAAAAACCCAATTGCTTTCTTAAAAAAACTGTGTTATAAAACAAAAATATTATACGAAAGGACTTATAAATTGAAAAAATCAGACTTAATAAATGAGATAGCACAAAAAAACCCACATCTTATGCTTAAAGATGTAGAAAAAATTGTTTCTGTTATCTTAGGCTCAATCACCAAAGCTTTGGCAAATGGTGACAGAGTAGAGTTCAGAGGTTTTGGCACATTCAGCGTCAAAAAAAGAGGCCCAAGAGTTGCAAAAAACCCAAGAACAGGTGAAAGCGTTTCTGTTGAGGAAAAAAACGTTCCTCACTTCAAATGCGGAAAAGGCTTATTTGATTCATTAAATTCATAAAAGAGGTTTAATATGGCTTTTATAAAAACACTTATAGGACTACCAATACTATTAATAATATTAGTATTTGCTTTGGTTAATAATGACTTGGCAACATTTAATCTATGGCCACTTGGTTTTGAGGTTGAGGTTTCTTTGAGTGTCGTTGTTATAATTTTGATATTCTTTGGCTTTATGTTAGGCAACTTGTTTTTGTGGTTGTCATACTCGCCATTAAGAAAAGAGCTAAGATCTCACAAAAAAAACAACAAAAAGCTTTCAAAAGCTCAAGACAAATTAACAAAAGAAATGGAGTGCTTGCAGTCTGACTTAGAAGACTTCAAAGAAGTTGAAAAAGTAATCAACCCCAAGCCAACTTTCTTTCAAAAAATAAAAAACAAACTTAAAAAGAAGAGTAAAAAAAATGAACTGGTTAACTGATTTTGTACGCCCAAAAGTTACCGCTGTTGGTAGCGCCAAGGATATTGATGACAACTTATGGAATAAGTGTCCGCAGTGTGGGCAAATGCTTTTTTCTCGTGAGATGAAAAAAACTGCTTATGTTTGCTTTAATTGTGGTCATCACTTAAAGTTGTTTATAGATAAAAGATTTTCATTATTATTTGATGATGAGTATCAAGAAATCACCTTAGACAAAGTTGTTGAAGATCCATTAAAATTCAAAGACTTC
>CAYJOO010000008.1:0-11669 GCA_964371845.1 uncultured Azospirillaceae bacterium
CAAAATAAAGGATACGCAACGTTTATCCCAGAATACAGGGGTTTTGGCGGCTTAAGAGGTGATATAAATCAATCAAATTTATCACAAGATGCAATATCTTCAATCCTTGCCTTAAACAAAATGGGATATAAAAACAAAGATATATATGTTTATGGCTTTAGCCTTGGCACATATATGGCAACCAACACTGTTTATAATCTCCAAAAAAATGGAACATTTGCAGGGCTTATATTAGAGGCACCATTTGACAGTCTCTTAAACACAGCAAAAGAAAAAACTCCAATATATGCTCCTTTGGATTATCTAATGCAAGATACATATAACACAGCCCAAATCATATCAGAGATAAAATCACCTTTATTGGTCATGCTTGGCACAAAAGATGAGACAATCCCATATGAACTTGGCAAAAGATTATTTGCTCTAGCCAAACAACCAAAAGAATTAATTATCTACAAGGGTGGGGGGCACAGCAATTTATTTAACTTTAGAAATGACAAAGATATCTTAAGATGGCTAGGACAATAAAGCACAAATCATTAAAAATCAGAAAGTACATAGGATTAAGCTTCTTAATCCTAATTGCTTTGTTTTTGTGGCAACTATACAGAGCCCCAATTGCACTACCATTCTTAAAACCATATATAATAAAAGCCTTAAATCATGATGACGCAAATTTTTTAGTAACATTGGATTCCGTTAACTTAGAGCTTGTAAGATCAATCAAACCAATAAAAATCATTGCTCAAAATGTTGAATATAAAAACACCTCAAACGCTTTTAACATAAAGGCACCAAGGGTTTCTGTCTCTTTTTCAATGAAGGCGCTATTAAACGGTGTGATTGCACCATCTTCAATTGAGATCATGTCACCAAATATCTATATATTCAAAACATATGGTATCAAAAAAGAAGAAAACAAACCCATATCAGCAGATCTGATTAATGAAAAGAAAATTGCCAGCCATATTACAGGTTTTCAAAACTTTATGGAGCGTTTTAATTCAAAAGAAAAAATCTATTCAGAAAGCTATATCAACAGCATACACATAAGTGATGCATCATTAGAATATCATGAAATAGAGCTTGGAAAAACATTTGAATTTACAGATATGAATTATGCCTTTGCCAGAAACTACAAAGATATGACAATGACATTTTCAACATTACTTGATGGACGAACACCCATTGGCTTAAACTTTGAATATCGCCCAACTAGCAACAAATTGGCAGCAGAAATTTTTGCAAAAGATTTTGTACCATATGATTTTTTGGGAACAACATTTGGTGCCAACATCAATGCACCACTCAGCGGCAAAATTCAAACCTTAATTGATATTGAAAAAATAATAACTCATAAAGACAACGTTATCACCGCTGTTGAAGAAGCTGTTACAAAAATCATTTTTGAATTTGAAGGCAAAAAAGGCAACGTAACATTTGAAGGACTTAAAGATTATCAATACAATGTATCATCTGTTTTATTAAAAGGAGACATCCAAGGTGGCCTTGATAAATTAGAAATCAAAGATGCAATATTTGATGCAGATGACCAAAAAATCGCCATAAGTTTTAGTGCCAGTGGCATGAAAAAGCTTCTTCTTCATAACTCAACAGAAAATATAAAGCTATCAATTGGGGCAAAAACCCACTCTTTGCCATTTGACAGATTAACACAATTATGGCCCAAATATATCTCTCCAGAAGGTTGGACATGGTGTAATGAAAGTTTGATAGGCGGGCTTGCAAAAAATGTTGATTTTACTTTTGATTTTGCATATGACAAAGACAAAAAAAACATAGCTTTCCAACAATTAAAAGGCAACGTTGATGTTTTTGATACAAGCGTTTATTACCTAGAGGGAATGCCTTGGATTAATAATGTTTATGGAGTTGCCTCATTTAATAATGATGAGATAAAAATAGATATTGAAAAAGGCATATCACAAGGCGTTAGCCTTAATGGCGGCTATGTTAGATTATATGACCTTGCAGCATATGATCCAAGGATTGACATCCTATTAAAAGCAGGCGGCTCTCTACAAGACACCTTAAAACTAATTGCCAACAAACCGCTTGAATTAACTCAAGAATTTGGCATAAACCCAGATGTTGTCAAAGGATATGGAGATGTAGAGCTCGGATTAAAGTTTTTGTTAGAAGATGACATAAAAATAGAAAATATAGATGTTAGTTTACAAGCAACCGCAGAAGATGTTTTTATTCCAGATGTCTTAAAAGATCATGACTTTAGTGCCCCAACATTAAGATTAACCTTAAGTGGTTCACAAATGCAAATAATTGGAGACGGACACTTAGATGAAGTACCTGTCAACCTTACATGGACAGAAAAGTTTTCAAATTCTGATGTCAAAAGCTCATATGTCTTAGGATTTTATTTAACAGAGGCCTTAAAAAAGAAAATCGGCATAGACTTTGCCATATTATCAGATCCATACATTTCAGGCACACCATACATAAATGCCAACATAAATGTCTTAAAGAACGGAGAGGCTGACGTTGATATAAATGCAAACTTAAATCAAAGTGCATTAGATTTTGCATTTTTGGGCATTATCAAAGACAAAGGCACTCCTGGCACCATAAAAACAGTATTACACATAAAAGATGAAAAAATCACAAAAAATCCTGAATTTTCATTCACAAAGCCAGAATTTGACTTAAATGGAAGCCTCTCTTTTGATGCACAAAATAGATTAACCAATATAAAAATTCCAAAAATAATTGGCAACAAAACAGACGCCAAAGCAATTATCAATGTTGATTACTCAAATAAAAAACCTTTTTATAATATCAAAATCTTAGGAAACAGCTACAATCTCATAGACTTCTTTAAAAAAGGCGATGAGATTGATTATAAAACAAAAGCAAAAGACCAGACTGATACGCCTCAAAGCGATGATGATGACTGGTTAGAAGACACCAGAGATGCAGAAATATTTATATCCGTAAAATCTTTATGGACAATAAATGACTTTCCAATCAACAAATTTACGGGAAGCGCGATCATGAAAAACGGAGTAGGGATTAACAACCTACACATGGTTGGCTATTTTGACAAAGCTCAGCGCTCTCAAATAAAACTTGACTATGAACCAAGAGAAAATGGAGAGTTCTTCTTAGATATTGATTCAACAAATGCAGGTGCAACCTTAAAAGTGCTGGGTTTATATGATGATATGAAAGATGGCATTTTAAGAATTCAGGCAAAAAGAGATGCCAACAAAAAATTAATTGGCCATGCAAAGATGAGAAATGTCAGCCTCCACAACACCCCTGTATTAGCTCGCTTATTAAGCGTTGCTTCATTAAGCGGATTAGTTAATATGCTAACCGGAGATGGTATTGAATTTTCTCATATAGATGCTCCGTTTGAATATAAAAACAAAATATTAAAAACAAACGGCGCAAAAGCAAGTGGCAACGTTATGATTATTACAGCAAATGGAGATTATAACAGAAAATCCGATGACATCAACATCAACGGCGTTATAGCGCCATTAAGAGGCATTGACAAATTAATTGGCAGCATTCCCGTTATAGGCAGCCTCTTGACCGGAAAAGATGGCACAATATTTGCAGCAAACTACACCATATCAGGCACAGCAAAAGATGCAGTTGTCGACATCAATCCATTTTCTGCCTTAAGCCCAAGCTCATTAAAAGATTTAATAGGAGTATCAAATGACTAACAACATAGCAGCCATAGACCTTGGCTCAAATTCATGCCGTCTAGTTATTGCAGATCCACAAAAAAAACTTTTATATACAAACTCTGTCTCAACAAAATTATCACAAGGTATGGGCCAAGACAAGCTCTTGACTGATGAAGCTCAAGAAAGAACAATCAAAGCCCTATGCCAATACGCCAAAGTTATGAAAGAACATAACGTCACAAAATACAGAGCAATCACAACAGCTGCTGTTAGGCAGTCTCAAAATGGTGTTGAATTTGTGCGCATGGCAAAAGAAAAAAGCGGAATATCATTAGAAATTGTTGATGAATATGAAGAAGCAAGATTAAACTTGGTTGGAGCAATGGCTCACTCTTATGGCAAGTCTGATTATGTTTGTGTTTTTGATATTGGTGGCGCCTCAACAGAAGTCAGCATTGCAACAAATGAACGCAATCCCAAAATCATTCAAACGACCTCAATTCCTCTGGGATGCAGAAACTCATCAGAAAAATATGGCTTATCTGAGTATGATGCCACAAAAGCACAGCAATTAAGCTCAGATGCCATTGAGTATATTAAAGATTTTAATATCCCTCAAAATTGCGATGTTATAGCCACATCAAGCATTCCCTTAAGGCTTGCAGCCATATATCATAATCACAAAAAATATATAAGACAAGATTGTGATGGCATAGTCTTAAGCGCAGATCAAATCAATAATACCACACAAAAAATATATAATATGAGCCAAGAAGATATGGCTCAAAACCCAAATATTGGAGAAAACAGAAGTTATATATTTGTTGCAGGAATTGTTTTATTACAAACCATAGTAAAAAAGCTCAATATTACTGAGTTGACAGCATCATTATTATCTGCTAAAGATGCCATAATAGAGGAATTATCAAATGAGTAACATCAAAAACACACTAGGTGGCAGACGCGGCCTAACCGTTAAGGTTAAAACTGCAAAAGGCAGAAAAAAATCATCAACTCGCTGGCTTCAAAGACAATTAAACGACCCATACGTTGCAGAAGCTCAAAAGCAAGGATACAGATCTCGCGCAGCCTTCAAACTTATACAACTTGATGAAAAATACAAATTTTTATCAAAAAACAAGATAATTGTTGACCTTGGTTGTGCACCAGGTGGGTGGCTACAAGTAGCCGCCAACAAACTAAAAGGTACTGGCAAGTTAATAGGGCTTGATATATTAGAAACCCAACCAGTTGCAGACGCAACAATATTTTGCCAAGACTTCACAACAGATGAAGCGTATCAAATGCTGCAAGAAGTCTTAAATAATCAAAAAGTAGATGTTGTAATGTCTGATATGGCTGCCAACACAACAGGTCACCAAGCAACAGATCATCTTCGCACATTAGGATTAATTGAAATCGCACACCATTTTGCTGTAGAACACTTAAAAGAAGGCGGGATTTTTGTTGCAAAGGTTTTTCAAGGCGGCGCTGAACCGGGCCTCTTAAAGTTAATAAAAACTCAATTTGCAAAAGTTAATCACTACAAACCAGATGCATCAAGAAAAGATAGCCCAGAAACTTATCTTATAGCACAAGGTTATAAATGCAAATAAGAGATGAAGGCTACGTAATAAAGGCCATCAAATACGGTGAAAGATCTGCAATAGTCTCAATTGTATCAAAACATCATGGCAAGGTTGTTGGTTTTATAAAGAATGCTTTTTCAAAAAAGAAAGCAAACATATTTGAGCTAGGCAATTTAGTTGAGTTTGAAGCCAACGCCAGATTAGAAGACAACATGCCTATAATTCAGGCAGAACTCTTAAAGCCAAACACCATTTTTTTCTTAAATAGCTCTCAAAAGTTAGAAATATTATCAAGACTTGCCAATATATTAAACACTCATCTGCAAGAAAGACAAGACATAGAAAGACTATATTATTATCTGCAAAGTTTCTTTGAATTTATATCAGATGAAAATTGGCTAGTACATTATGCATTCTTTGAATTTTATTTATTAGAGTTTTTAGGAATCGGCTTAGACTTATCTTCATGTGCAGCAACCGATTCTTGCCAAAATTTGGCATATGTTTCGCCAAAATCTGCAAAAGCAGTGAGTAGGGAGGCAGGGCTTCCATATAAAGACAAATTATTCTTATACCCGCATTTTATAACAGAAAACAACTTCAATCCAACAAAACAAGAAGTTTTAGACTGCTTGAATATGACAAAATACTTCATTGAAAAAAATATTTAACAATTTCAAAAAATCTTTACAAAATATTAAAAAAATGGTATTATATAAGTATATAAAAACAGGTAGAATCTAAAATGACAAAACAAAAAAGAAAAGCAATAGAAAATAAAATTAAATATCTAAAAAACAGAATTTTAGCTATGGGTTTTGTTGCATCTTCAATAGCAACCCCAGGAGCTGATGAGATATCAGGCTTTTCAACTCAAAAAGATAACACAAATACAACTCAAACAAAAAATGTTGTAATAAATAAGGCCCAAGAAAATCTATCACCTGAAATACCTGATATTTTGCAAACTTGGCATATTCCGCTTGAAGATGGCACAATTATCACAGCACAAGAAGTTGCGGATTCTTTAATAAGAAAAGAGCAAAACACCCTCAAAAATTTTGACCTTGCTGATGTAAAGTTTAATGCTGAGGAATTGCAATACATAAAACCAGATCAACTAATGCAAAACATAAAAGAAGCCGCATTAAAAGGTGTTAGCTCAAGAGCTCCTCAAGAAGGAGAACAAACATATTGCTTTAGAGCCATAAAAAAAGTACTGCAAAGAGCAGGCGGCATTGTCCTAGAATCAAACACAGACTTAAGACACGCACGCCAAGGAATTGAGGCTTTTCAAAATAATGAAAACTTTGTAGAAATTAAATTTGACATAAAAGATGTTGTTAACACACCAGATGGAACCATACTTGTGCATGGTGGCAACTCAAAACACCCATCAGGACACGCTGGCTCAAAAATTGGCGATCGAGATATTTCTGACAGAGGTTACAAATTATCAACATATGAAAAATTTGGCAAACCACATCCATTTGTATCTGCCAATGCAACATTAACTCAAAAAGACAAAATAATTGAGTTAATTGAAAACAACAAACTAAAAGATGATGTTTTAGAGCTAAGTGTACAAGAAATCAAAGCACAAAGAAAAAAAGATTTTACAAAAAACATGATGGCAGAGATATTAAACTACAAAAAAGGCAAATCAAATAGTTGATTATAAAATAAGCAATAAATAAGGTGGCAATTGCCACCTTATTTTTGTTTGTTTTACGATCTTGTCATACCATGCGGCAATGATATTGGAGTTATTCCAGTTTTCTTATTATAACCAACATTGTACTCATTTGTAATGCCATTTATAACTTCTTTTAACTGGTTTTCTGCAATACCACAAAGAGCTTTGATTTTTTTCTTATCTTTTATTTTACCATCACTACCTCTTAATTTATCCAAGGCTTTCTCGGCATCTTTTCTATATGCAGATGAACCAATAATTTTATTATAAAAGGTTGGGTCAGATTTTTCAATCTTCTTTGCAGAGGATAAAGTCTCATGATATTTTTTCATAGCTTTTGTCGCAGCTACAGTTGCAATATAAACCTCTTCAAGATTATCTTTAGCAACAATGTCACTAATTGTTTTTCTCAAGCCGCCTTCGCCGTTATAAATTTTTTGCATATCAATAGTTGCTTTGGCAGATTTCATTGCCAACAAAAGCCCTGAATCTTGCCCTTTATTTTCAACACTAAGCACATCATCCAAAAGCTTTTCGTGCAATTTGATTTTGTCATCATCAACCAATGTTGAGCGATTAACACTTTCCATAATTGAGTTAAAGTTTTCTGCAGTATAACTTGGCAGTCTGATGATTTCTTTCTTAAATTTAACATGATCAGGCATAAGATCAAGTGTCATTTTTTTAATAGTTTCATCAACTTGTTCATCTTCTCTTTTTTCAGGAGAAAGTGTTGCAGCATAGTCAATAACATGTTTTGTCAGTTGTTTTCTGAGTTTATATTTGTCTTCATCAACAAGAGCTGAACCTGAAATCGCCATAGAAACAGATTTAATATTTTCAGTATTATAACTATTTAAGGCAATAATCTTTTTATCATATTTAATGCTTTCGCCCATAATACCAACTTCAAGATTTTTGATAACAACATCAAGTTTTGCACTTTGTTTTTGAACATCAGATAAAGATTGATTATATTCTTTGACATGTGCAACAAGCTCTTTTTTCATTGCAAACTTCTTATCGTCAGTTTCAGAAGACTTCATAATCTCTTTTAATATTTCATTTGCATTATAGTTATCATATGAACTAAGTTTGATGATTTTTTTATCAGAATCACCCCAAACAATAGTTTCTTTTGCAATTTCCAACTCTGTATTGTTTTTTTCTCTTACAACAGCAGGATCTTCAATTGTATCTGTTTTTTGAATATGAGTAATAAGTTGTTTTTTCAACTCTATTTTTCTAAGAGGTGGAATACTCTCATTTTCATCAATAAGTTTTCTAATTTTTACAACATTTTGACCAGTATACAAAGACAATGGTACAAGCTCTGCAAAATTTTCTGGCTTTGATTTTGTTGGTCTTTTTGTCAAAGCACCTTCCAAAAGAGACATTTCAATTTTTGATACAATGTTTCTCATCTTTGTACCTTCTTCAGGAAACTCTTTTCCTGTTGACTCAAAAGTATTTTCTTTAATTTGCACCAATAACTTTCTTAAAATTTCATTCTTTTCGTCAAAAGTCATCATATCTTTATTAACCTCTTTATCAAGAGCCTCAATACAAATTTTATAAATAATAGGAATATCTGGTTTCATAACAGGAACCATTCCTTTTTTAACGCAGGCAATTGCCACGTTTCCACGCTCTAATGCGTGCATATTAGAGTTTAATGTAATGTGCGTATGCCCTGCTTTTTGCATCATTGTCATCAACTGAGTTGCGTCATCTTCTGAGATTTGTTTGCCTGCTGGCAAATCATAAAAAACAGTATATGTATTATCTTTGTTTTTTCTAACCCCAACATAAAGATCCCAAAGTTGTTTATATATCTCACCATCATCACCAGATTTTTCTTTATTTTTATAGCTTGAATAAAATTTTACTGAAAAACCATCTTGAAATATATCACCCCATTTCAAAAGCTCATAACCACGCTTAAACTCATAGTTCCATGCCTTAACATGAGACAACATTATATTGCCAGCCTCATTTGCCTCAAAAGAACTTTTTGCAGCCTGAGCACTACCTTGCGTCTCATATTTTGGAGATGGATTATATATAGTTGGATCATTTTTATTTAAGGTTGTTTGCATATCTTGAGCAAAGTCATCATTAAAACTTCTTGTACCTCTAGTAAACTCAACATCTTTAATGCCTAAAATATGAAAAACATATGCCAACTCTTCATATTTTTCTGGTGTTAAATCACCACCAACTCGCATCTTGCCATTTTCAAAAACAATTGAAAAACCATGAGTTTGACTAAGATCCATTAACAAACTTTTCTTGCCATTTTTATTGCTTTCAACAAAAACAACATCATCATATTTGCCACTTTCATCATTAGATAAGATGTCTTTATATTTGCCAAAATCACTATCTTTTATACTTTTTGACAACATAGCTTTTTCTGGGCTAATTTTATCAATTGCATAAGAGGTTACGTAGCCAGCGCCGTTGGTTACAACTTGTTTAAATTCCTTAACATTATCCTTAAATGACATATTTCATCTCCTTATTATTTTGTTAATATATCACATTTTTAGACAAAAGGCAATAGAAAAATTAATTAAATTTTATCCTCGGGTCAACAACATGATACAAAACATCAGAAACCAGTTTCAAAACAAGGCCAAGCAAGGCAAAAATATATAATGTACCAAAGATAACAGGATAATCTCTGGTCAATATTGCTTGATAACCCATAAGGCCAAGTCCATTTAAGGAAAATATAATCTCAATTAGTAAAGATCCCGTAAACAACATCTTAATAAACATAGCTGGCATGCCAGAAATCACCAAAAGCATTGCATTCCTAAACACATGCTTATACAAAACATCTTTTTGGCTCAAACCTTTTGCTTTTGCAGTTATAACATAAGGCTTATTGATTTCATCTAAAAAAGAGTTTTTTGTAAGCATCGTAAGACTTGCAAAGCCGCCAATTGTCATTGCAATAACGGGCAGGGTGATATGCCAAAAATAATCAAGCACTTTGCCAAACAAAGATAATTCATCAAAATTATCAGAACTCAACCCTTTTAGAGGAAACCACGTAAAATAAGTTCCTCCTGCAAAAAACACAATCAAAAACACCGCAAACAAAAATACAGGAACAGCAGAGCCAACAACCACAGCCAAAGATGAATAAAAATCAAATTTTGTTCCGTCTTTTATTGCTTTTTTAATCCCCAGTGGAATAGATATCAAATATATCAATATTGTTGACCAAAGGCCCAAAGATATAGACACAGGCATTCTCTCAACAATCATATCAAAAACCTTTTGATTTGAATAAAAACTTGTCCCAAGATCAAATTTTGCATAATTTCCAAGCATCAAAAAAAATCGAGAATGCAATGGCTTGTCAAAGCCAAATTGTTTTTCAAGCTCTTTAACTAAGTCATCAGAAACACCTCTTGCCCCTTGATAGTTTGATGAACTTACTGCATTTGTCACCTCAGCATTTCCAACCACAGAGCCTGTTGCTGATATTCCTTGATATTTCGCCAAAACTTGCTCAACAGGCCCTCCAGGAGCCAGTTGAACAATAACAAAGTTTAATAACAATATACCAAACAAAGTCAGCGGAATTAAAGAAAGTCTTTTTAATATATATATTTTCATACATAAAAAATATCATATAAAATTAATTGAGCAACTTTTTTATAAAAGTTCTTAAAAAAATCTTGCAAAGTTATATAAAAAATATATGCTTTGATCAAAGGAGAATAACTATGCCATTAAAAATAGAACTAAAACCTAATGAAAGCATCATAATTGGAGAAGCTTTAATTACCAATGCAGATGCAAGAATACGCTTTTATATCGAAGGTGATGTGCCAATTTTAAGAGAAAAGTTTATCTTAAGACAAAAAGATGCAAACACCCCATCAAAAAGAATATATTTTGTTGTACAACAAATGTATTTATCAAACTCAGCAAACCAAGAATTAGAAAACCTATATCTGGAATATGTAAAAGATTTGCAAGAAGCAGCACCAAGCCTTGGTGAATTCTTAAACCAAATAAACACAAGCGTTGCAGAAAAAAGATATTATGACGCATTAAAAATCGCAGAAAAACTAGTCAAACAAGAAAAAGCCTCTTTCGGCGCATTTTTAGGATAACACAAAGCCCCTTATCAAAGGGGCTTTTATTTATGCATGTCCATAATTGATTGAAACCCTATCTATTGACAATCCCAGCTTTTCAAAAGCTTTTGTGCGTTTGTCTTCATAAGGTGTTTCAAATAACAGCTCATTATCGCAATCAACAACAAACCAATAATTGTTTTTTATCTCATTTTCAAGTTGTCCGGCCTCCCATGAGGTGTGTCCCAAAACAACAATATTGTTTTTTGGCCCCTTATCATTTGCAATATCAGCAATAATGCTCAATGAAGAAGAAATTGCAATTTCTTTATCAACCTGCACACTATCTTTGCCCATATAATCTGTTGTGTGCAATACAAATCCTCTAATCTTATCAAGAGGGCCACCCATATATACGTTTGTGCTCCTAAAAGATAATGCATCCACATTAACCAAATCTTTAATAACGTCTTCACAAGAGATATTCTCAATTGCTTTGTTTATAACAAAGCCAAAAGCACCATCTTGACTATGTGAGCAAACATAAATCAAACTGTCTTCAAAAAAGTCATCCTTAAATCCAGGAGCCGCAATCAAACATTTTCCA
>CAYJOO010000008.1:11679-12661 GCA_964371845.1 uncultured Azospirillaceae bacterium
ATATGTCAAATTATATTTATCATAAGTATATGAAAAAAATATATATGCTCTTATTTTTATTATGCTATCCAACTTTGATATTTGCACAACAACCACAAAAACCCAAACTTGAGGGCTTTGATCTTTTCTTGTATGCAAAGCAAATTAATGAAGAACTACCAGGAGGTCAAATCAACCAAGATTTTTCTCAAAACGTACAACAAAACTTTGGCTTAAATGAAAAAGGCTCCAAAACAATTGAAAGCCTTGTTAGAAACAGCATAAAAACATATAGAAAAGGGCATGAAATATACACTTATATAAAAGAAAAACTTCTTGCTCCAGAAGTTGCACCAAGAGCATTATCAGATGAAGAATATGAAAACATAAACAAAACAGACTACCAATATCAAGAATCAGATGATCTTGTTGTCACAAACAACTTCTTAAGAACAATACCGTATTCATATGACAAACAGCACTTTGCAGCAATAGAGCAAAAACATTATGAAAACAAAGCAAAATCACAACCCAAAACACAGCTAGAAGCCTTAAAACAAAAAATTGCTGCAATAGACATAAAAGATTGGATAGTAAACGGCAAAACGCCAACTTTTACATCGCCACAAGGACAAGGCAACTGGCAAACCACAAACAAATTATCTGCAAGAATTATCAGTGCCACAACACATTTTGACAACAACAAAGTATTTGCGGCAATTCATATAAGTATTCCTCCAGGAGTAGGGATGGAATACACTCCAAATATTTCATTTGAAAATTCAAAAAACATAATAAAGGCAGATGTCTTATATCCAGCGCCCCAAATATATCAAGACAAAAACACACAAAATCTGGCATATTACACAAGCAATTTTGCCATCCCAATCATAATATACCCCAAAGAAAAAGCTTCTGAAATATCAATAACTGCAAACATTAATGCAAACATTTGCAATGACCAAATGATATGTCAATCTCAACAAATATCACCAAGTTTAGA
>CAYJOO010000008.1:12671-23796 GCA_964371845.1 uncultured Azospirillaceae bacterium
CTTCAAAAAGGACCTGTACTAAAAGGCGCTTCAAATGTTTTTATATACCAAGCGCACAACAACCTCCCAAAACAAAACCTTGATGATATTATAGACAATGTTTATATAACTCCACAAAACAACATCGCAATAAACATTAATAAGGCATACAAAAAAAACAAAACACAAATATATATAACAAATCAAAAAACTTTCTCCCCAACCATAAAAATTACCCCAAATGGTTTTGAGGCAATATTAAAACCTGTTGATACAAAAATAAATGAAAGCTTAAACATATTATTATCCATAAACGGTCATGAATATGGTTATTATCAAAAAGATGTTCTTAAGTATAAACAAAAAACAAGCATAACAAAGAGTTTCTTTACAGGCTTTATTACAAACTTTTATCCTTGGGCACTTGCATTACTTTTAATAACTTTTTATGCAAACACATCCTCAAAAAACAATAAAGATCTCAAGAAATATGCTATATGGACTGCCATATGGGCAACAGGGGGGTATTTTATTTTCTCAAACTTACCTTATTGGGGATGGCAGTTACAGCAATCATATTATATAATTCCAATGATTTTTATAATCGCAATTCAAATTGGCATCATCAAAAACTGGATAACATTTGATATTATCAAAAAACCTTCAATATACTCATTAGTACTTATATTATTTATGGGACTCGCAACAAATAATACATTATTTGAGCATGCAAACTATATTGCACTGATTTTTGGTATAATGCTACAATATGCCATTTTATATTATATCAATACAAAAAAAACAAAGCAAAAATCAAAGTCAAAACCAAAATCAAAAACGCAGTTAATCAATACACTTTGTTTTGCATTATTTGCTTCAATAATATGGTTATCATTTACCATAAAAAGTATTGCAATGTTTATAATCATATTAATAAGCATCGCAACAATGGCATTTTTTAAGACAAGCAAAGATTATATAAAACACAACTATAAAGACAGCAAACAACCCATCAATAAAATAAATATTGTATCATTATCACTAGTAGGCTTGTTGTTTTTAATCTCAATATCAACCATAAGGTTCAACCTTGACAAAAGCGCACCAAACATTAACACTGAAAACGCCATAATTTTTATTGAGCCCAATTGGTGCATCAGCTGCAAAATAACAAGTTTTATTATAAACACCAAACAAAAACACAACACTAAAACAAAAACAAAACCAATAATTTTACCATATAATCAAAATGTTATAAATTATTTCAAAAAATTTACTATTTATAAACCACCTTTTTATATCATCTATTCAAATAAATACACAAATGGGCTTATTTTCTCAGGCTTTTTATCAGAAAAAGAAATAAATGAATACTTAAAATAAAGGCGTTGACTTTTTTGTCTATTTATGATATTGTTAAGTCAATAGGAGATAATGACATGGCTTAAAATAAAAAAAATGCAGGCGTACCTTTTAATCATAATCCAAATTTTGTCGAAGAACACGGTGGGGTTCCATTTAACCACCCATTAAAAGATCAAGAATCAGATCTAGACTTGTTTGAAAATGATCCAGTTCAATATGCAAAAAACACATATGCAAAATATGTAAAAGATCATATCAAAGTTGGTGACAACAAAGATCAAAGAGGCAAAGCAAGAGTTGATTCATTCAAAAAACTTGCACTTTCATCAACTGGGTTATTAGCATGTGGTGTGCTTTATAATGCTGCAATGGCCATAAATGGGGATGAAGGCTTGGCTCTTTTTATGGCAAGTATTGCTGTTGGCGGAGCTTCTGCTGCAAAATGCACGCATGAAACAATCAGATTTATTGAAAATGCACCAGGCCTAAAATCAAGATTAATTAATGGCTTTAACAACATTCAAAAAAACAACAGACAAATGCACACTTTTGCCAAAAACAAAATCAAGCCATTTGTAAAAGAGTCGATTAACACTTTGTCAAAAACATCATCAAAAACTTATGATAGCATCAAAACAAGAATAAAAGATGCCAAAGCAATAATCAATCCAACAAATCAAGCTGAAAACACAACAAGCAACAATCAAAAAAAAGAAACTATTTTTTCAAAAATATTCAAAAATTTGGGAGGACATAGCAAATGAGTGATTTTATACATGACAACCCATATGTTATTGCAGAAGATACAGACGGCCGTTTATATTTTTATATAGACGCAAAAAAAGAAAGCCCTCAAAAATATCCCAATCCCAAAATAATATATGACGGCAAAGAGCAAGCAATTTTACAAAGAAGGCCTGCTCAAGACATCGTATTCAACTATATAAATGAAGATATGAGAGAAAGCCTAAAAAATATGCATAGTGTGATGATTGTAGAAAGTATCAATCAAGACATCACTCAAGCTTATTATGCAAACATGGAGCTTGTAGAAGATTTAATAATTTAATTTAATATCTAATCAAAATATATTGCAATTTATAAATTTTCTCCCTATCTATATTGGTAGGGAGAAAATTTATGAGCAAAATAAAATTCAAGGCAGAGGTTCAAAAACTATTAAACATAGTCGTCCACTCATTATATTCAGAAAAACAAATATTCTTAAGAGAGTTAATCTCAAACGCATCAGATGCTTGTGATAAACTAAAATATATGTCTTTAATCAACCCAACCATAAAATCTCCCCATGGTGGTTTTGCAATAACAATAAAAGCAGACACTCAACAAAACACAATATCAATTGCAGACAATGGCATTGGTATGAACAAAGATGACTTAATCAACCATTTGGGCACCATTGCCAAATCAGGAACCGCAGACTTTGTTGCAAACGCAAAAGACAACACCGCAAGCGTTGACTTGATTGGGCAGTTTGGCGTTGGCTTTTACTCAGCTTTCATGGTTGCAAAAAAAGTAGAAGTAACAACAAAAAAATCAACTGAAGAACAAGCATACAAATGGAGCTCCGATGGGCTAGGGGACTTTGAAATATCTCCCACTCAAAAAGAAACAAACGGAACACAAATCACATTATTCTTAAAAAATGAGGCAAAAGATTATACAGACACTGTTTATCTACGTCATATAATAAAAACATATTCAGATCACATAAATTATCCAATATTCTTAGACCTTGGCGCAGATGGGCAAGAGCAAGTTAATTCCTCAGCAGCAATATGGGCAAAAAACAAATCTGAAGTAACACAAAAAGAATATAAAGAGTTTTATCAACACATAACAAAAAACTTTGATCAACCTTTGCTCACCCTGCATTTCAAAGCAGAAGGGGCTCAAGAATACTCAGGATTATTATATATCCCATCAACAAGACCAACAAACTTATTTCAGCCTGATAACAAAAGAGGCTTAAAATTATATGTTAACAAAGTTTTTATCTCAGACAAAGTTGAGGGATTAATTCCAAACTATTTAAGGTTTATAGACGGAGTTATTGACAGCTCAGACCTTCCATTAAATATTTCAAGAGAAATGCTTCAAGAAAACGCTTTATTAGAAAAAATCAAAACATCAATAACAAATCGCATCTTAAAAGAGCTTTCTTCAAAATCAAAAGACAAAGAACTATACAAAACATTTTGGCAAAATTTTGGCACAGCATTCAAAGAAGGCTTATATGAAGATGCCACAAACAAAGAAAAAATTGCAGAACTATCAAGATTTTATACAACTCACAACAAGGATGAAATAACATCATTAGATGAATACATATCAAGAGCAACAGACAAAAAAGAAATCTTTTATACAAGTGGCGAAAACAAAGACATTGTCTATAACAATCCTCAATTAGAAATCTTTAAGGCAAACAACATAGAGGTATTACTTTTATCAGATCCTATTGATGAATTTTGGATTCAAACATTTTCTGCATACAAAGGATATAGCTTCAAAAACATCTCATCCTCAAACACAAGCTTAAACATAACAAGAGATACAAAAAAAGCAGATGACCAAAAAATAAAAGAGCTATGTCAATATCTTCAAGAAATTTACAAAGATGAAGTCTCACAAGTTGTTCCAACAAACAATTTGGTAACATCTCCAGCATTAATAAGAGCGCAAGACGGACAAATGAGCCTTTATCTTGAACGCTTAATGAAGTCAAATCAACAACAAATCATGTATAAAAGCTCCAGAGTTTTAGAGATTAACCCATATCACAAGCTTATTATAAAAATGTCAGAAAACATACACTCACAACAAACAAAAGAACTGGCAAAGATTGTAATAGATTTGGCAAAAATAGCAGAAGGCGAGCCAATCAATGATAGCTCAAAATTTATTGCAACAATATCTGCATTATTTTCTTAATTCATAATACACTTTTTTAGGTTGTTGCGATAATAGTTTTTGAATATAATGCCCTTGATAAAGATTAATGCCAAGCGCATTACCTATTTTTATAGCATCTTCATCGTCAACTCTGCATAAAATAATCTTAACACGTTGCGCTTTGTTTTCGTGCATCAAAAAGCTTTGATCTTTTTCAAACACGTCTTTAATTTCTTGTGACCATATAATTTTAATAAAATCAGCCTCAAACGCTGCTTTATTTATATAGTTTATTTTTTCTGCATTAATACCATCAATACAAATTTTATACCCACGAGATTGAGCAAATGTTTTTGCCAAATTATAGGCTCTCACATCACTAACAACATCCATCAATTGCAACTCCAAAACAATTGTTGCTCTCATTTGTGGGCTAATACTTGCGTCAAACTTCAAGAATGCATCAGACAATATTGTTTCAACATTCAAGTTCAAACTAAAACTACTTGTCAAAAAGCTATCTTCTCTTCTTAATAAGTTTGCCAAAACACCTTTATCAAGCGTTTCTGTCAATGCTTGAAAAAGCCATGGATTTGCCATCAAATCAACATCTGGCAAAAGACTATCTCGCAAATCAGGAATGGCAACAAAAACCTCATCAAATAAAACCTGTGGTGTCGATGTTCCAATAATTGCACAAACAGATTGACGCCTAATCAAGCTTGAAAAATCTGTCATTGACAAAGATTTTTGCAATGTTGCCAAAATTTCAGGACTTAAATTTCTTCTAAGTTTTTTTATATTTTTTGGCGGGCTTGATACCATTATAGTATTTTTTGTGCCATCAATCACTTGTTTTTTTTCAATTTTATTTTGACTTTGCATTGATGACAAAATCATTCTCTTAAATCCATCCATATCATTTGGCAAATCAAACAATTGAACAAATGAAAAAGTTTCAATATCAACAAAATCCTTCATAATTGGATCATCATAAAATAGAAAAGTCATTTTCACCAACGCAGATTTAATTTCATCAAGCGCAGATTTCTTAAACAAAATCAATGTATTATCATTTGGCAAAGAAAACAACTCTCCACCATTTTTTTTAACAACAACCGTAAAGGTTTCTATCAAAGCTTGTCTGGATAATGAGTTAACGTTTTGATTTTTAAGCTTGCTTGTATATAAACAAACACCCATATACTGAGATATACTATGATTGATATTATTTAAATAATCAAATATCACAACATTTTTAGGACTAACCGATCTTGATGGTGTTCTTTGTTGCATATTCTTTTTTTGAGAAAACAAATTCATATCCTAACTCCCATCCAACAACGTCTCTAACACATCAACTCTTTGACACTCATCCCTATAAGCACCGCCAATAAGCCTTTTTCTCTTTAGGCATTCTTCAGTGCTGCAATTATCTTTATGAGGGCATTTGGTTTTTATAATTGCTGTTTCAAGCTCATCAATATAAGGACCTTGAAAAACAGAAATTTTGTTAACAACGCCCCATTTCAAAGCTTTTGCATCCAAACACTTAGCCAAAATAACATTTTTTTCACCCAATTCATTAACAAGGGCAGAAATTTTTTCAGAGTTTGAAGAATACTCCATCAAAGGATGCCAAAAAATCTTAATCAAATCAGGCTTTAACTCAGAAAGATTAATCATCTCCAACAAATCAGGAGTAATGCTATCAATCAACACCTTAATTCCTTTTGAATGCAACATTTCTTTTGCCTTAAAATACATCCCAATATTATTAAACACATCCATCAAAGACAACTCCACAATAAGTGAAGTTTTATCATGCAAGCTTTCAACAAAATGATTAAAGTCATCTGTATAAACTGTTGACATATTCAAATTAATACTAATTTCTTTTGGCATATTTTTAATGCTTGAAAAAACCATTGTGTTCAATAGTTTTTTATCTATTTGCTCTGATATATATGTATACATCCACTTATTAGATGCAATATCAACATTCATATCAATTTCTTTATTCAAATCTTTTGATGCAACAAAAAATTCTTGATTTATAACCTCAAATTTTGATGAAGACAAAATTTTAATTGCACTTTGGTGCTTTATAATTTTTGTAAAATCAAGAGATGATATTATATGCAAAATTGTATCAACTTGATAATTTTCCATAATATCCAAAAGGCTTTCAGTTTCTTTCATATCATTTTTTTGTTTTATCACGCTTGATACTTGCATATAAAGATCAGACAAATTTTCCGGAAAAACATAAGTCTTTACAAACGCAGATGGTTCATGAGTATGAATAATAGGGTCTTTTCTCATACTTTTCTTTAGGTTTTCAATAGTTGTTGAAATTTTTTCTGCAGAAATATCACTGCCAATTATCACAAAATCACCATTTGACAGCACAAAAAAAGCGCCCATGGTCGCACCAACCAAGCCATCAAACAATCTTGCCAAAATCTTAATAAACTTTGGATGTCTATTTTTTAATTGCAATTTTGAGACATTAATATAAACAGCACTATACTTAGCAGAATTTCTAGAAATCCTGTCCAAAGTCTCAATCAAATGTCTTTCTGATCCACTCGTATTTCTTATCATAAATACAACATTATATAAAATTTGTTAAAAAAGCTATAATTTTTTAGATTTTTTATTTTTTACTGTTAATATAATAAAAAAAAGGAGTTTTAAATGCTTTATCTTATATATGGATTTTTCCTAGGAGCAACCATTCCATACATTGCAAGACGCTTTAATAAGTTTATGCCTGCAACACTTGGCTATGCATTATACAAAATTATAAAGCCCACAAAAAAATGCAAAAAAACAAGCCTAAAACAACAAAAACTCAAAAAGAAGTATTTTTACAGAACCGTATTACTAGGAATAATAACCTCAATAATATTTTATATATTTCAACTAAAATATGGCACACAAGATATAGGCTTCAAACTTTTGTTTATCTGGCTAATATTACTGCTTGCAGAAATTGACAACAGAATGATGCTCCTTCCAGATATTATAACATTCCCCCTTGCTCTAATAGGTTATCTTGTCGCATTTTTAGGGTTTGGCTTTACAGACATTACAAACGCAATCATCTCTGGCATAGTTGGCTACATCCTGCCTGTTGTTGCATCTTTGGCAATAGTCTGGAAGAACAAAGACGCTTTTGGCGGCGGAGATATAAAATTTTTGGCTGTTATTGGCATTTGGGGTGGTTTTTTCACACTTTTGTCAACAATAATACTTGCATCTATAAGTTTTGGCATATATAGTTTATGCAAAAGACAAAGGGCAGGAGCATTTGGCCCATGGTTAACATACTCAACTTTGTTAATATTAGTATTGTTTAATTAGGAGAGAATAATGATTACAAAATTAATAAAAAAAATCTCAAACAAATATTTTGAGCAAGATAAAAGAAAAACAAAAGTACTGATTGAAAATCCAAAGTTTGATTATACAATCATGACTTTAATATTATTAGATGCATTAATACTAGGAGCCTTAACATTTGACAATGTCAACGCAAATATGTTATTTTTATTAGACAGACTTTTTGTTGGCGTTTTTATTGTAGAAATGATATTAAAAATATTTGTATATCGCAAAAAGTTCTTCAAATCTGGCTGGAATGTTTTTGACTTTTCAATTGTAGCATTATCATCTGTGCCAATGGCAAGCTCTTTTATCATCTTAAGAACTTTCAGATTATTTAGATTATTCAAATTCATTGGCAAAAACTCAAGACTAGATGACATCTTTGAGGCTTTAATAAAAATGTTTGTACCGCTATTAGGCTTTTTATTAATAATTTCAATATTCTTTTATGTATATGCCATCATCGGCGTTAGCTTATATGGTATGATATCATCTGATTTTTCAAACCTGGGAGCTGCATTGTTCACTCTGCTTCAAGTTTTCACTCTTGATAACTGGGCATCAAATATAGCAAGAAGCATTATGAACATATTCCCAAGTGCCTGGATATATTTTGTTAGCTTCTTATTTTTTAGTTTTTCAATAGTCACAAGCTTTATTGTTGGACTTATTAAAAATAAAAAAATAATTGTAACATAAAGCAAAAAGTTTATAAAAAAAGCACTGTTAACGCAGTGCTTTTTTATTGACAATCAAAAAATTAATACCTAAATAGAATATATCAAAACAATAATAGAAAGGCAATAACAATGAAAATTACTCCACTACATGACAGAGTATTAATCAAAAGATTAGAAGAAGAAACAAAAACAGCCTCTGGCATTATCATACCAGATACTGCAAAAGAAAAACCATCTGAAGGCATTGTTGAGGCTATTGGCAATGGCTACAGAGAAGCTGATGGCAAAATTGTGCCCATGAGTGTTAAAATTGGCGATAGAGTAATGTTTAACAAATGGTCAGGCTCAGAAGTTAAAATTGCAGGACAAGAAAGAGTTATTATAAAAGAAACAGAAATTTTAGCTATTATAGGAGAATAATATTATGGCTGCAAAAGATATAAAATTTGGCGTAGATGCCAGAGCAAAAATGTTAAAAGGTGTTGAAACTTTGGCCGCAGCAGTTAAAGTAACTTTGGGCCCAAAAGGCAGAAACGTTATATTAGACAAATCATACGGCGCACCAAAAATCACCAAAGATGGTGTTAGTGTTGCAAAAGAAATAGAACTTGCAGACAAGTTTGAAAACATGGGCGCTCAATTGGTTAAAGAAGTTTCTCAAAAAACTGCAGACCAAGCAGGTGATGGCACAACCACAGCAACTGTTCTTGCAGAAGCAATCATCAAAGAAGGCTTAAAATCTGTTGCAGCTGGCATGAACCCAATGGACTTAAAACGTGGTATAGACATGGCCGTAACAGAAGTCGTTGCCAACTTAAAATCTCAATCAAAACCAATTAAAACCTCAGAAGAAATCTCTCAAGTTGGCACAATTTCTGCAAACGGAGACAAATCAATTGGTGACTACCTTGCAAAAGCAATGGACAAAGTTGGTCAAGACGGCGTTATCACAGTAGAAGATGCAAAAGGCATAGAAACTGAGCTAGATGTTGTGGAAGGTATGCAGTTTGACAGAGGATACCTATCTCCATACTTTACAACAAACACAGACAAAATGACTTGTGAATATGACAGTCCATATATTTTATTATATGATCAAAAATTATCAAACCTCCAAACAATTTTGCCAATTTTAGAAGCAGTTGTTCAAACTGGCAGACCACTTTTAATTGTTGCAGAAGACATTGAAGGTGAGGCATTAGCAACATTAGTTGTCAATCGTTTGCGTGGCGGCTTAAAAGTGTGCGCTGTAAAAGCTCCTGGCTTTGGTGACAGACGCAAAGCAATGTTACAAGACATTGCAGTCTTAACCGCAGGCCAAGTTGTATCAGAAGAACTCGGCATGAAGATTGAAAACGTTACTTTAGATATGCTAGGCTCTGCAAAAAGAGTAGAAATCTCAAAAGAAGAAACAATCATCATTGACGGAGAAGGTGACAAAGGCTTAATTTCTCAAAGAGTTGCTCAAATAAAACAACAAATAGAAGAAACCTCATCAGAATATGACAAAGAAAAAATGCTAGAACGCTTAGCAAAACTTTCTGGCGGCGTTGCAGTTATCAAAGTTGGTGGTGCATCAGAGGTTGAAGTAAAAGAGAAAAAAGACCGTATAGATGACGCCCTTCATGCAACAAGAGCTGCAGTTAAAGAAGGCGTTGTAATAGGTGGCGGTTGTGCATTATTATATGCAACTCAAGCATTAGAAAACATAACAACAAACAATCAAGACCAAAAAGTTGGCGTTGAAATTGTAAAAAAAGCAATGCAAGCACCAATCAGACAAATTGCAGAAAATGCAGGTGTTGATGGCGCAGTTGTTGTTGGCAAACTTTTAGACAACCAAGACAAAACATTAGGATACAATGCCCAAAACAACGAATATGTAGACATGTTCAAATCAGGCATTATAGACCCAACAAAAGTTGTTAGAACCGCTCTTCAAGACGCGGCATCTGTTGGCGGCCTCTTAATTACAACAGAGGCAATGGTTACAGAACTTCCTCAAAAAGAAGGTTGTGGCTGTGGAGCAGGGCACTCACATCCAGAAATGCCATATTAAAAACACAACTCAAAACCCCAAGAGACGCCTTTATGCGTCTCTTTTTTATACCCAAAAAAAAGACTTGTATTTTTAATTTATTAGTCTATGTTAAGCACAAACTTATAAGGAACATAAAATGGAATTAAGAAACATTGCAATTATTGCACACGTTGACCACGGCAAAACCACGTTGGTAGACGGCTTATTAAAACAATCAGGCACATTCAGAGACAACCAAAAGGTTGACACATGCGTAATGGATTCAAATGACTTAGAAAAAGAAAGAGGCATTACAATCTTATCAAAATGCACCTCTGTTGACTGGAACAACTATCACATCAACATCGTAGACACTCCAGGCCACGCGGATTTTGGCGGTGAGGTTGAACGTATTTTATCTATGGTTGATGGCGTTGTTTTATTAGTAGATGCCTTTGAAGGCCCAATGCCACAAACCAAGTTTGTATTAGGAAAAGCACTCAAAATTGGCTTAAATCCAATTGTTGTAATTAACAAAGCTGACAAACCAGAAGCACGCGTTGACGGTGTATTAGATGAAATCTTTGATCTTTTTGTTAGCTTAAACGCCAATGACAAACAACTAGACTTTCCTGTATTATATGCATCAGGCAGAAACGGCTGGGCAGTAAGAGACATTGACAATGACGAAAAAACAGACCTTTTACCATTGTTTGAAACAATTATCTCTCACGTTCATGAGCCACATTGCTATCCAAACAAACCTTTTTCAATG
>CAYJOO010000009.1:0-382 GCA_964371845.1 uncultured Azospirillaceae bacterium
TATCTTTGATCTTTTCTATTTTGCAACAAATATTCTTGTGCAGGATTATCAAAAAGTTCTTTGTTTTCAATATTATCAAGCTCTGCCCAAGAAAGACCTTTAAGTCTTGAAAAATATCTTGTAAATGATTTTTGAGATATGTTATTAATTCTTTCAATATCCTCAGGGGTAAGAGGCACATCTCCGGTATTGCATTTTGCAACATGATTAAATTCATCTTCAAGTTCAGAAACTTTTTTATTAAAGATCTCTTCAAGCTTTTCTTTTGTTTCAACATTTGCAAGTCTCTTTTTTAAGTATTCAATATGAGCATCTCGTCTTAAAATTTCAAACCTGTTTCTAATCTCGTGGATTCTGTTGTATATGGTTTCAAGCTTTGTTG
>CAYJOO010000009.1:392-2153 GCA_964371845.1 uncultured Azospirillaceae bacterium
CCTTTCCACAGTCATGAAGCCAAGATGCAATATGCAAAGAATACCAGTCAGTTTCTGATAAATGAAAGTTATTAAAAGCAGGGCCATCATCTTGAATAACAGCAGTTGTAATCATTCTGGTGATAATAGGCACCCTTTGACAATGAACTCCAGTATATGGAGATTTATAGTCAATTGCTTTTGCCAACACTTCAATAAAAGATTCAAGTAGCTGAGAATATTCTTTTGCTTTTTCTTTGCTTTCCAAAAGCAAGCCAAGACCACCTGCATATGCTTGTATCAATTTTATGTCTTTTTGTGTAAACTCAATGTTTCTGCCTTTTGAATCTTGCGCATTAATAAGCTCTATCACACCCAATACTTTTTTGTTTCTGCCAATAATTGGCACAGATAACAAAGATGCTGAGTTATATTCAAGCATTGCATCAAAATTTGCAAGTTTATCAGTATTAATATCTGGGTATAAATACGCACTTTCAAGGTTTATAATTTCATTATAAATAGCAGTTCTCTCAGATGGCGTTTTTGTTTGTTTTGCTCTGGCATCTGGCAAAAAAACAACTGGAAACACGGCCTCAGCCCCGGTTCCAGTTCTTTCTATATTTTTGCTTTTAATCTTAAAATATTCAAGGCTTAAAAAATCATCATTTATCACAAACATAAATCCGCAATCACACTTGCACGCATCCATAATTGTTTCAACAACTTTTTTATATACTAGTTTTGCACTTTCTTGATGCAGTAACTCATTGTTAATATCTACAAGAGTTTCTATATTATACATGTCTTTACTATTGCTCATCTTTAATTTATCCTAGATATTAAATAGTTAATGTCTTCATCACTTAGGCCTTCTCCTGCCAAAGAAAAAGACAATATTCTTTCTGTAACTTTCTTTGAGAAATCCTCGTTCTTATGTTTTTTAATACTAATTTTTAGTTCTTTGATTATCTTCAATGCACTAATCATTGCAACAAACATTTGTTTTGGCACCCCAGCTTTCCTAAACAAATTTCTAATCATAAAGTCTTGTGAGGTGTTGTTTAATATTTTTCTAATCTCAATAATTGGAGTATTAGATAAAAACATAAGACCATATTCAAAAAATTTGATATCTCCCATACATATTGCACGTAGTATCAAAGAAGGGGTCAGTTTATCATTTTTGTGCAGCTCTCTTGCCAAGTCCTGAATTTGTTCATCAGTTGATAATTCTTCTGATATTTTTAATACAGATTTTTCTTTTATACTTTCAATTACATTTGATGCCGCATCTTCAGATATAGATTGTGTTTCAATGAGTTTTCTTAACAATTCTTGTGATAAAAAATTTAATAAATTGCTCATGAACGAAACCGGAAGAGCAGGTCTTTGTACCAAGCACTCTTTTATTTTTTCATCATGGCTATATTTTTTTAAGATAAGCTCAAGCGTTTCATCCAATATTTTGGCATCTTTGTTTATAATAAGAGCTTCAACAACTCTAGAGTGGCAGTTATGCACAATATAATCAGATATTTCATAACTCAAATTTTTTCTCAATGCTACTGCAATGTGTTTATTAATTTTATCAGTTGATAAAATTGCAATAATATCTTGATTACTAAAGTGTTTGTATTCACTAATAAATGGAATAGATATTTCATCAATATCATCAACAAGTTTTTTAACAACATTGCTTGGCAACTCTTTTGAGTTTTTGAGCTCCGCAGCAAGAATTTCTCTAACTTTTTGTTCAACATCTTCAAGCATAATTAAAAA
>CAYJOO010000009.1:2163-22682 GCA_964371845.1 uncultured Azospirillaceae bacterium
TCGACATTAGCCTTAGGGTTAAACTTTTTCTCTGCTTCTGCAATGTTTTTTGCATTGGTAGAAATATCAGGCTGTTGATAATAGTCACAAACTTTTGTTGCGACAATATTTTTTGCCTCAATGCTTGGATTTTGCTTTATTAAAATTAAGTCTTCTTGTGCGATCATAGATTTTTCTTTTCCATTTTTTTACATTATGCACCATAGAGTGTAAAAAAAAAGTTAAATTTTGTTTATAAATAAATTTATGTTGCATTTAGAAAAAAAATGAATTAAATATGTTTTTATGTTAAACAAATTATCGTCATTTTTAAGCACAATATTTTTCTTTGGTACAATCGCATTGGTTGTTGTACTTTCTTTTTTGTTAGAAATTTCTCAAACATTGCCAGATATCAGACAGTTGGGTGAGTATGAGCCTCCTGTTACAACCAGATTATATGCAGGTAACGGAGAGCTTATTAAAGAATATGCCGCAGAAAAAAGATTTTTCACACCCATAAATAAAGTTCCTGATCTTGTTAAAAATGCATTTATCTCTGCAGAGGATAAAAACTTTTATTCGCACGGTGGTCTTGACTATGTTGGTCTTGCCAGAGCAGTATTAAGCAACTTCAAAAACTTTGCAAGTGGCAGACGCCCTCAGGGTGCTTCAACCATCACTCAACAAGTTGCAAAAAATATGCTTTTAACATCAGAGCTTTCATATATTAGAAAAATTAAAGAGGCATTTCTTGCATACAGATTAGAAGAGGCTTTTACAAAAGACCATATCTTAGAGCTATACTTAAATGAAATTTATTTGGGTAACAGAGCATATGGCGTTGCTGCAGCATCAATTAATTATTTTGGCAAACCATTAAAGTCATTATCAATAGAAGAGGCTGCATATTTGGCAGCATTGCCCAAAGGTCCCAATAATTATCACCCTATAAAAAGATATGACAATGCCGTAGCCAGAAGAAATTGGGTAATACAAAGACTGCAAGAAGAAGGTTATATAACACAAACACAGTCCATAGAAGCACAAGAAAAACCTTTGGTTGTTGTTGACAAAGAAAAAAGATTTGTTGAAGGTGGTGACTACTTCTCAGAAGAAGTCAGAAAAGAAGTTCAAGATAAATTTGGCGATTCTGCAATTAATGAAGGTGGATTGATGATAAGAACCACCATCAACCCAAAATTACAAGAAATTGCATATAAAACATTTACAAAAAATATTGAGGCCTATGACAGAAAACACGGCTACAGAGGGCCTATTGCAAACTTTGCAGATATAAAAGACTTTTACAAAAGCAAAAAACCTGCAGGCTCATCAAAAAATTGGCAACTTGCATATGTATTAAATGTTACAAATAGCCAAGCAGATATTGAATTGTTAGATAAAAAACAAGGTGTTGTTTTGTTAAAAGATATCGCATGGGCAAAAAAAACACTGAAAAATCAAGCATGGGGAGCAACACCTTCATCGGCAACGCAAGTCTTTAAGAAGGGTGATGTCATCTTGGTTGAGGCAAAAACAACCTCGAGTGATTCTTATAATTTGCGTCAAATACCCGATGTTGACGGAGGCTTAATAGCCCTAGACCCTCACACCGGAAAAATTTTGGCTCTTATAGGCGGTTATTCATTTGAAAAAAGTGAATTCAATCGTGCAATACAAGCAAATCGCCAAACAGGATCTGTATTCAAACCATTTGTTTACCTTGCTGCATTAGAAAATGGTTATTCGCCAAACGACTTAATATTAGACGCACCTTTTGTCTTAGACCAAGGGCCAGGCCTTCCCAAATGGAAGCCAAAAAACTATTCATCAGTTTTCTATGGATTAACAACATTGCGCCAAGGTGTAGAAAAATCAAGAA
Source organism: uncultured Azospirillaceae bacterium (assembly GCA_964371845.1). Taxonomy (GTDB): domain Bacteria; phylum Pseudomonadota; class Alphaproteobacteria; order RF32; family CAG-239; genus JAWXUC01. The sequence goes on from CAYJOO010000009.1 coordinate 4,028, forward strand.
ACTTAATGACTGTAAGACTTGCACAAGCCTTGGGAATGGATAAGGTTGCAGATTTTGCAAAAAAAATGGGTATAACAAAAAATATGCCTCACTTATTGTCAATGTCTTTGGGCTCTAGTGACTCAAAATTAATTGATATGACAACAGCATATGCAATGATTGTTAATGGTGGCAAACAAATCAAACCTTATTTCATTGAGCAAGTTCAAGACAGATACGGCAAATCAATATACAAACACGATAAAAGAGAGTGTGTTGATTGCAAGGCAAGCAAATTTAACAATCAAGATGTGCCAGAATTAAATGACTTAAGACAACAAGTAATAGATCCATTAAGTGCATATCAAATGACATCAATTCTGCAAGGAGTAGCTCAAAGAGGTACTGGCGCCAGATTAAAATATATTGGCAAAAACATAGGCGGCAAAACAGGAACCACAAATGATTCAAAAGATGGATGGTTTATAGGTTTTACTCCAAACTTGGTTGTTGGCGTTTATGTTGGTTTTGATGAGCCAAGAACCCTAGGCAAAAGAGAAACAGGTGCTTCAACAGGGCTACCAATCTTTTATGATTTTATGCAAGAGGCCTTAAAAGATGTGCCAAATGTACCATTCAGAGTTCCATCAGGCATCAACTTTGTAAGAGTAAATTATAATGATGGTAGATTGGCATCTTTTTCTGATGAGGTTGTAATAACAGAAGCACTCAAACCAGAGTTTGACTTTGCAAAAGGCTCTCAAAAAATTATTGGCGGAGCAGAAGAAAAAGAAGACATTGGTACTGGTGAAAATGTTCAAAGCTTGCAGCTTGGTTCAGAGTATTAATTTATTTGAAGTTATGACCAACATCATTAATTATAGTATATTTGCTTTTATCATTTCTTAAAAAGTTTATAGTCACATCCATTGGTATTACTCTATCTTTTTGTGCAATATAATTCATTTGTTCAAAGCTCAAGAACTTATTTTGATAATCATTTAATGACAAACTATCACTTAATGGATAAAGCCCCATAGTTTTAGTCCATGTTTCATGGTCTAGATTTGGTGCATAGTTAACAATTTTGTTTATATTAATTTCAGGATACTTTACTGCCACAAGGCCTGCAACTTGTGCCCCTCCAGAAAAACCAATTAACTCAACTCTTCTGCCATTTGCAATTTTTTTAATTGCTGCAGCACTTGATGCAATTACCTCTGGAGCAAATCTGCCGGTTGTCCAAAATTTTTCTTGGCAAGCATTGTCTTTTACAAATTGACAAGGTCTTGCCAAATAAACCACATTTGCGCTTTTATCATCAAAGGCCATTTGTCTTAAAAACTTGCCTCTTGGAGTTGGGTTTGATGTTGGATACCCCCTTGAGTTAAATGAGTTTCCATCACCTTCAATATATATTCTAACACTGCCATTGTTTTTATTTTTCTGCCATGTCGCAAGCTTAAAATATGGCGTGGTAACTTCTTTATATTCATAATCAGCCGGCACAACAATTGGTGTTGCGCATGATGATAATACAAGGGTTGCACAGATTATTTTTTTCATAATTAAAGATTAGACTTATAAAGATATAAAAGCAAGATTTATTTTACTTGATTTTTTTATAAATTTTCTCTATATAGAATACAAATAAATATTAAGGAACTCAAATGAAAAAAGTTTTAACACAACGCCAATTACAAGTTGGTCAAGAAATCAAACGCATTATAGCAGAGATGATCTCAAAAGATGAGGTCAGAAACCTGCAAAACGTCAACACCCTTATAACAGTAACCGAGGCAAGAATTTCTCCAGACTTAAAATATTGCAACGTATATATCATAACATCTTCTCAAGACAAAGAAATTGAGGCATTAGGTGCATTGCAATTGGCTGCGCATTTTATCAGAAAACAAATAGGTGCAAAAACACACTTAAAATATGTGCCAACAATCAACTTTAGAATAGACAACACATTTGCAGAAGTAGATAAGATTGAAAAATTGTTTCAATCACCACAAGTAAAACAGGATCTAGACTAATTATGAAAAAATGTTGCTATGAACTATTAGAAGTAGAAAAAACTGTAACGCAAGCAGACTTAAAAAAATCATATCGCAAGCTTGCAATGAAATATCACCCAGACAGAAATCCCAATGACCCTCAGGCAGAGGCAATGTTTAAGGAGATTTCTGTTGCATATGAGATATTATCAGATGACAATAAAAGATCTGCATATGACAGATATGGATATCAAGCCTTTGAGAATGGCGGCGGCGGTCATAGCGGTTTTGAAGGTTTTGATTTTGGCGATGTTTTTGGTGACATATTCTCAGACTTTTTTGGCGGAGGCCGAAGACGCAATCCAAATGCTCCTCAAAAGGGACAAGATTTGCAAATGCCAATAGAAATAACCTTGGAGGAAGCTTTTTTTGGGCTCAAAAAAGAGGTTGAAATTCCAACAAAAATAAAATGTGAAGACTGCAACGGCACAGGTTGTGCAGATGGCAGCGCTCCTCAGACATGCTCACAATGCAATGGCAGAGGCAAAGTCGTATCATCTGCAGGTGGCTTTTTTATGATGGAAACACTTTGCCCAAAATGCAAAGGCAAGGGCTCTGTTATTAATGATAAGTGCAAATCTTGCAATGGCCATGGCTTAAAAGAAGATTCAAAAACCATAGAGTTAAAAATTCCTGCAGGCATAGACAATCAAACAAGCTTAAGGATTGCCTCAGGCGGAGATGCTGGCATCAATGGCGGTCCAAATGGTGACTTATATGTTGTGATATTAATCAAAGAACATCAATTATATCAGCGCCAAGGAGCTCACTTATACATCAAGATGCCAATAGCAATGACTTCAGCAACTCTTGGCACCACAATGGAAATTAAAGGCATTGATGGAGAAAATATTTCATTTGATATTCAAGAGGGTACTCAAAACGGTGATGTCCAAAAAATAAAATCTCAAGGTATGAGTATATATAATAGCTCAAAAAGAGGGGATGTTTATATTGAGTTTTCAGTTATCACACCAAAGAACTTGAGTGCAAAACAAAAAGAATTATTAAAAGAGTTTAAGTCTTTGGAAAAAGAAGAAAAAACCTTTTTTGAAAACTTAAAAGACTTCTTAAAAGTCAGTTAAATAAAAGCCGCATAAAAGCGGCTATTATTTATACAATTACTTTTCTTAATATATTGTCTTGTTCAATAATTTTAATTGCTTTTTTAACTGCATTTTTTTCAGATAATATTGTATAATAATCATCTTTGATTGTTGGTGCAATTTTAAGAGCTTCTACAAATTCTTTTTTATCAAGTGGGTTTTTAGAAACAAAATCAACAAACCCAGTTTTTACCAAAAGATTTTTTAATGCACTTATATGCTTGTTGTCTTGCAATATTGCACAAACCATTGTTGCAACACCAACTTGAATACCATGCATTTGTGGCTTTTTAGATATGCTGTCCAACGCGTGAGATATCAAATGCTCAGAGCCGCTTGCTGGTCTTGATGAGGCCGCCATCTCCATTGCAATGCCAGATGTCAATAAAGAGTTGGCAAGAGATCTTACAAATTCATCAGAACTTATATTATATGGATTTTTTAAGAACAATAAATCCAAAGAGTTATATGTCATCATTCTTGCAAAATCATTGTTTTTTGCATTGCCTTTTTTAACGGCAGCTTTCCAGTCCCTAAGAGATGTTAGTTTTGAAACCATATCACCAATTCCAGAATACAAAAAAGCTTTTGGATTGTTTTTTATAACATCCAAGTCAATCACAACTCCATAAGGTATTGAAGACTTTACGGTTTTTCTTTTGCCATCAACAATCAAAGATGAGCTTGGGCTACAAAAGCCGTCATTGCTCATTGATGTCGGCATCGCAATATAAGGAATTCTTAATAAATATGCCAAATATTTTGCAAAATCAAGCACTTTTCCACCACCAATGCCAACAACAGCATCCACATTCGTTGGCAAAGAAAACGCTTTTTTTGTAATCTCTTCAATTGAGATTGTATCGATAGTTTCTTTGCAAATTGTTTTTACTTTGTGTTTTCTTAATGACTTTGAAATATCTTTTCCAAACATTTCATCCATTCCAACGCCATAGAATATTGCAATGTTTTCAAATTTTTTATCAATTAAATATCTGCCAATTTTTGGAGTTTTGCCAAAGCCAATTTTTAAGAGATATGGTATGTTGATTTGTTTATTAATATCCATTTTATAACTCCTTTATAAGATTGTATACGTCATTATATGTATCAAAAGTTTTATTTGCAATGTTAAATTTTTTGCACTCTCTTAAAAGAGTTTTTCTTGCAAACACAACATCAGATATTTTTGCAGGCTCAAGATCTGGGCCGCCATCACCTGCAAACACCACATAATACCCTTCATTTTTGAGTTCTTGAACAACAGCTTTTTTGTTAACACCAATATTTTTGTGATAATAGGGGCTTTCTTTTGGTTGCGGCTGCATAAGCAAGCCGGTTTCTTTTGAATAAGTTGCAGAGTTTGTTATAAGTGTGAGATCATTTAATAATTTTCCCAAAATAACTTTTATATAATAATCACATCCTGCAGATACTATATAAATTGGAATGTTTTTTTCTTGGCATAACTCAACAGTTTTATAAAAAGCTTGGTCTACCTTTATCGTTTTTATAAAATTGTCAAATTCTTCTTTTGAAACTTTTATTTTTTCAAAAATCTCTTTCAGTGCCTGAAAATGTGTTATTTTTCCTTGCAAATAATTTCGCCAAGAATCAAGAGCCTCATCATTTAAGTATCTCAAAACAGCGACATCAAAAAAATCATCAAATGTAATTGTTCCATCAAAATCAGTAACTAAGGCACATTTCATAAAATAATCCTTTAAATTTAATTTTCTTTATGATATATAGCATATTCAACAAAGGTTAAAAAAAGATGACACTATTAATATTTTTCTTCACATTATCAATTACAGTTTCCTTCTTATGCTCATTGCTAGAAGCGGGGATACTATCTATTTCTCCTAGCTATATTGCAGGGCTTGAGGACAAAGACCCAGTATTATATAAAAAAATATCTCATTATAAAGAGCATATTGACAGACCATTGGCTGCAATTTTAACATTAAACACAATAGCTCACACTGTTGGTGCAACAGGTGTTGGTGCTCAAGTGGTGCAAATTTGGGGCGATGGCTACATGGCTATGGCATCCGCCTTAATGACAATTGCAATTTTGGTCTTATCAGAAATTTTTCCAAAGGTAATAGGTGCAAAATATTACAAAAAACTTTTGCCATTTATGTGTGCATCTTTGCGTATTATGATTTTTTTCTTAAAGCCATTTTTGATTATGTCAGAGTTTTTGACTTCATGGATGAAAACATCTGACGACGCCTCAACCGCAGATGAGATAAAAGCATTAACAAAAATAGGCAGAACAGAGCAAACATTAAATGACAGTGATGTTAGAATAATCAATAACGTTTTAAGCTTAAAAGACATCAAAGTCAAAGACGTCATGACACCAAGAACAGTTGTTCAGTATGTCAAACCAGATATGACAATAAAAGAGTTTGATAAAATGTTACCCAAACAACCTTTTTCAAGGTTTCCAATCGTTGATGAAACCAAAGAAGAATTTTTTGGATATATTCATAAATCAAGTTCTTTTGAAGGATCAGATGCTCAAAAAGTAAAAACTTTTGCAAAAAATATGCTCAGCTTGTATTCAGAGGCAAAGTTAGACGGCATTTTTCAAATAATGCTAGAAAGCAGAAGCCATTTGGCTCTTGTGATGGATCAACACGGCAACTGGGTTGGCATCATCTCCTTAGAAGACATTTTAGAAACAGTTTTAGGCAAAGAGATTGTTGATGAGACAGACACTGTTAGTGATATGCAACTATATGCAAAATTAAAGTGGAAAAGAGAATCAAAATCAAAAAGTAAAAATAAGAAAGTTCAATAAACCATGCGTGCAGAGATATATAACTTAAACAAAGAAATACAAGAGACAATCAAACTTTTGTGGAGGTCTCTTTGACTACGATAATGCCAAAATCAGACTAGAAGAATTAGACGCATTATCACAAGATCCAACTCTTTGGGAAAACCCAGAAAAAGCCCAAAAACTAATGGCAGAAAAAAACGCCTTAGAAAAAAACATTACGGATTTTGAAAACATCAAAAATTCATTACAAGAATATCTTGAATTTGCAGAATTAGAAGAGTTTGAGGATGAATGCATCATCCAATTAACCGCCTTAAAAGAAAAAGCAAAACAATTGGAATTAGAGGCCCTTTTATCAGGAGAGCTTGATTCAAACAATGCATTCTTAGAGGTTCATGCGGGCTCAGGTGGCACAGAATCTTGCGACTGGGCGGATATGCTCCTTAGAATGTATACAAGATGGGCAGATTCAAAAAAATATAAGGTTGAATATTTAGAAGAAACAGAAGGCGATGTTGCTGGATTAAAATCTGCAACCATAAAAATTATAGGTCACAATGCATATGGATGGCTCAAGGCAGAAACTGGTGTCCATAGATTGGTTAGAATTTCTCCATTTGACTCAAATGCCAGACGCCACACAAGTTTTTCTTCAATTGGTGTTTATCCAGAAATCGATGATGATATAGAAATTGAAATCAATGAAAGTGACTGTCGTTTAGATACATACAGAGCATCTGGGGCAGGGGGGCAACATGTAAACAAAACAGATTCCGCTGTAAGAATTACGCATATGCCAACAGGCATTGTTGTGCAATGCCAAAATCAACGCTCTCAATTACAAAACAGAGAGGCGGCATGGAAGATGTTAAAAGCAAGATTATATGAGCTTGAGCTCAAAAAAAGAGAAGACAAAGCACAAGAAAACAGAGACGCTCAGTCAGAAAACGGATGGGGTCATCAAATAAGATCATATGTCTTGCAACCATACAAAATGATAAAAGACTTAAGAACAGAGGCAGAAACTTCTGATGCAAAAGGTGTTTTGGATGGCAATATAGATATATTCTTGCAAGCAAGCCTTGCAAATGGGTTATAAAAAAGGAGAGTGCCAAGCATATGCAAGGCACTCTTTTTATATAAAATTAACCATTTTCCAGACGGCATGACACTCACGCGGGATGCCGGCTTATTATGAAAACTTCCTTATAACTTTACTGCCATTGATGAGTTTGACTCATCTCTATTAGCAATTTTATTCTTAAACGTTGATGGTTTTATTTTTTCACCATCATATGTAAACGCCGCTTCCCAATATTTGTATGATTGGGTATTTGGCTTTCCTGTTTCACCACTTATCCAAGATTTCTTGGAGTTGGCAACAGGCTTCTTCCATGTTTTGAAGTTTGTTATCGTAACATTGATAACATCTTTCCCGTTGCTAAACTTCATTATTACAGGCTTTGAAAAATCTTTTTCATTACCTATAGCTTCAACCGATGTTGGTTGAAACGGTAGTATAAAATATGTTACTTTACCAGCATAATCAGCTGGGTTTATTGTAACATTTTTATTAATAGCAGCAACTTCTTGAGTTGGCGCTACAAATGTTTCTACTGGCTGTGATTCAACAGCTTTTTCTTGTTGATTACCGCAAGATGTGGCAAACATCAGCGCAAAAAATGCGCATAGAAATACAAAAAAGTTTTTCATTGCTTTAAGGTTTTATGCAGCTTTTGCTGCGGTTTATAATATGTTAAAAATTTTATTTGCTTATAGGCTAACATAATAAACCAAGTTGTCAATCAAGATATTAAAGAGGTGCAAAAAAAAAGAGGGGGACAATTCATAATCCCCCTCAATATTTTATTTGCAATTACAATGTTCTTGCGGTGCTTTCTATTTCATAACATTCAATAAAATCACCTTCAGATATATCATTATAGTTTGCAAAACTCATGCCACATTCATATCCGTCTTTGACTTCTTTAACGTCATCTTTATTACGTTTAAGTTGTCCAAGCTCGCCGTCATGAATAACAACATTATCACGAAGCAATCTAACTTTTGCTCCACGTTTTACAAAGCCTTCCGTAACCATACAGCCGGCAACTCTGCCCACACCAGTGATATTAAATACTTTTCTGATTTGAGCATAGCCAATGATTTTTTCTTTTTCTTCTGGGGCAAGCATGCCTTCCAAAGCTTTTTTCACATCATCAGCAACATCATAAATGATAGAATAATATTTGATGTCAACATCTTCACGTTTTGCAAAATCTCTTGCTTGTGGAGTTGCACGAACATTAAAGCCAATGATAAAGGCTTGTGACGCTTTTGCCAATGACACATCTGATTCAGATATACCGCCAACAGCAGAGTGCAAAATTTGCACACCAACTTCATCATTTGCAAGTTTCTTTAATGTGCCTTCAATAGCTTCCAAAGATCCTTGAACATCAGCTTTGATAATAATTGGCAAGTTTTTAATCTCACCTGTTTTAATTTTATCAAGCATTTGCTCCATAGCAGATTTTGCAGATTTTACGATTTTTGCTTCTTTTTCTTTGCGGATTCTATAGTTTGTTACTTCTTTTGCTTTGTTTTCATCAGCAACAACAATAAAGTCATCACCGGCAGAAGGAGTACCTTGCAATCCCAAAATTTCTGCAGGTTGCGCGGGCAGGGCAGTTAGCAACTTTTGTGCAGTTGAGTTAAACATGGCTCTAACTCTTCCCCACTCTTTACCAGCAATAACAATATCACCAATTTTTAGAGTTCCTTTTTGAACCAAAACAGTTGCAACAGAGCCTCTGCCTTTTTCCATTTTAGATTCAACAACAGTTCCCTCAGCCATACGGTTCGGGTTTGCCTTAAGGTCAAGCATTTCAGCTTGCAACAAGATTGCTTCTACCAATCCACCAATGTTAATACGTTTTTTTGCAGAAACTTCAGCACATAAACATTCGCCACCCATTTCTTCAACACCGATTCCATGTTGCAATAAATCTGTTTTAACACGCATAATATCTGCACCAGGGAGGTCAATTTTATTAATTGCCACAACAATTGGCACTTCTGCAGCTTGAGCGTGTCTGATTGCTTCTACTGTTTGTGGCATAATACCATCATTTGCAGCAACCACCAACACCACAATGTCAGTAACTTTTGCACCACGAGCACGCATTTGAGAAAACGCTTCGTGACCAGGAGTATCAATAAACGTAATTTTTTTGCCACCTTCAACCATAATTTGATACGCACCAATATGTTGAGTAATGCCACCGGCTTCTCTGTCAACCACGTTTGTTTCACGCAATGCATCAAGCAAAGATGTTTTACCGTGATCCACATGGCCCATAACAGTCACAACAGGAGGACGAGATTTCAAATCATTTTCTTTATCTTCAGCAATTTCAATACCCAATTCAACGTCACTATCTGCAACGCGTTTGAATTTATGGCCAAATTCTTCAACAATAATTTGAGCAGTATCAGCATCAATTGGTTGGTTAATTGTAGCCATAACCCCAAGCCCCATCAATTTTTTGATAACATCTGCTGATTTTTCAGCCATTCGGTTTGCAAGTTCTTGAACCGTAATAACCTCAGGAATCGTCACATCTTTGATAACTTTTTCTTGTGGTGTTTGTTGCACAACAGGTTTAGGTTGTTTTTTCTTATGACGTTTTCTGTAGTTGCTTGTGCCAGTATCATAATCATCATCATCAGAAGACACATTGCTAACATTAAACTTGTTATTACGTCTTTGAGGTTCAAAGCTTCTTTTTTCAACTTTTTTGGCTCTGTCAAAACGATCAACTTCTTCAGCTTTTTTCTCTTTTGGTTTTGGTTGTACAAAAGAGTTATCTTCTTTTTTTTCTTTGTTTTCAACAGTTTGCGGCTCTTCTTCGATATGCTCTTGAGTAGCTGCTTTCTTAAGATCCTCTAATGCTTTTTCTTGCTCACGTTCTTTTTGACGTTGCTCTTCTTCCAAGCGTTTTTTTTCTTCAAACTCTTTTGCTTCTGCAATAAGTTTTAATTTTGCTTGTGTTGCTTCATCAATATTTTGTGCTGGTTCTTGAGAGGCTTGCGCTCCAATAACACGTTTTTTTCTTACTTCAACTTGTACTTTGCCTGAGTTTGGCTTGCTGCCAACATTTTTTAAGCTAAGTGTTGATTTATTGATAGATAGCGTTGTTTTTTTTACTTCTTCACTCATATATTAATTCTCCAAAAAATTTTTTAATTTATATAAACATTCAAACACGTTTTTGCTCATTTGAGAGTGTCTTACTGCCAAATGGACACAATTTATTAATCCTAATGCCTGTTCTAACTCCTCTGTATTATATAAACAAAAAATTTGTTTTTCTTTTGCCATTGCCTCAACTTTTTTTCTGCCATCAAGACCGGCATCATTTGCCTCAATAAAAAAGGCAATATTGTTTTTTTCTTTTTTTATATTATCCAACCCTACAATCAAAGCTCCAGCTTTTTTTGCGATTGAAATAGCACTTAATGCATTTTTTTTCAGTAGCTCTTCAACAACATCTGGTAAAGATTTTTCATGCTTTACTTTTTGCCTCAAAGATCTGATAAAAAGTTGTTTATTAACTGCTATTTCAACAGCTTTTTTTGAGGGGATAACATAAACACCTCTAGAAGATAATTTTTTATTAAAGTCAGGGACAACAATACCTTCATTTTCAAGCACGGCAAAACGAAGCATCTGGTTTTTATCCATTTTTTGCTTTGTTGCCACACAAGTTCTGATATTGTTGTCCTGTTCTTTTATCATAATTAAGCTTCCAAATCCCAGTGTTCACGGGCAGCCATAATTATTTTATTAGCCTCAGGAAGAGTAATAATTTCCTCACCCAAGATTTCTTGCAGTTCATCACCTGCCAAGTCAGCCAGATCATCAATTGTTTTGATTTCATTTTCTGCCAATTTAATAATCATATCTTGGTCAAGACCTGCAATAGCTTTGATTTTTTCATCAATGCCCAAGTCTTTTGATTTTGTTTCAAACTCTTTATTTCTGTTTTCAACAAAAACTTTTGCTCTTGATTGCAACTCAGTTGCAACATCTTCATCAAAGCCTTCAATTTCAGCAAGTTCTGCCAAAGCAACACCTGCAATTTCATCAATTGTTGTAAAGCCTTCTGCAATCAAAAGGTGAGCCATCATTTCATCAACGTCCAAAGCTTCCATAAATCTTTGAGATCTAACTTTGTTTTCAGTTGCTCTTCTTTCTCTTTCTTGTTCTTCTGTTAAAATATCAATATCACAGCCCACAAGTTGAGATGCAAGTTTAACATTTTGACCACGACGTCCAATTGCAAGAGAGAACTGATCATCAGAGACAACAGCTTCAATTCTGTTGTTTTCTTCATCCAAAACAACCTTCAAAACTTCTGCAGGAGCCAAAGCAGCCACAATAAATTGAGCCTTATCTTCAGAATAAGCTACAACATCAATTTTTTCGCCTTGCAATTCGTTGATAATAGCCTGAACCCTAATACCTCTAAGGCCAACACAAGCACCAACAGGGTCAATTGTCACATCATTTGCTTTTACAGCAATTTTTGCTTTTGAACCAGCATCACGTGCAACACCGGCAATTTCAACAATACCATCATAAATTTCTGGCACTTCTGATGCAAATAATTTTGCTATAAACTGAGGACAAGTTCTAGATAAAAAGATTTGTGGACCTTTGTTTTCTTTTTTAACATCCAACAAATAAGCTCTAACTCTGTCGCCTGGTTTGAATATTTCACGTGGAATAATTTCATCTCTGCGCAAAACAGCTTCAGTTTTGCCAATGTCAACAGTAACATTGCCAAAGTCAACACGTTTTACAACACCATTAACAATAGTGCCAACTTTTTCTTGATATTCATCAAATTGTTTATTTCTTTCTGCTTCTCTAACTTTTTGACCAATAACTTGTTTTGCAGTTTGTGCTGCAATACGGCCAAAGTCAATAGGAGGAAGAGCATCAACAACAACATCACCAACTTTATATGATTTGTTAATGCGTTGTGCATTTTTTAACAATATTTGAGAAAACTCAGCATCTTCAAGAATTTCTTCAACAACTTGACGGTGACGAGACAAAGATATTGCTCCTGTTTTTCTGTCAATTGTTGCTCTAATGTCATGTTCAAGACCATATTTTGAGCGTCCTGCTTTTTGAATAGCAACTTCCATTGCCTCCAAAACATCTTCTTTTTCAATATTTTTTTCTCTAGCAACAGTTTCTGCAACAAGTAAGACTTCTGGTCTAGGCATATTTTCAATATTATTGTTCATTTTCGTCCTCTTCTTCATTAAATATTTCATGAGCTGCAAGCAACTCGTCGGTTAATACTAATTTTGCTTTATTAATTGAAGAATGTGGAATGTTATATTCTTTTCCTTCAACCAAAACAACAACCTCTTTATCATCATTAGATAATATTTTTCCCTTAAAGCGTTTTCTTTCCTCAATCATATCAATTGTTTCAATTTTTGCCTCAAAGTCTACAAAACGCCCAAAGTGGTGGGGTTTTGTTAATGGTCTGTCAATACCAGGGGATGAGACCTCAAGTGTGTGCTCATATTCTGGTGCATTTGTTTCCTCAAAAAACTTTGTCAACGCGCGAGAAACTCTTGCACAGTCCTCAACATTAATAGCTCTACCATCCAAAGTATCAATCATAATTTGCAAAGTTGGATTTGCATTGCCAATAGTAATAGCTCTAACGGTTTCATATCCAAGCTCTGAAATAATTTCTTCAATTTTATTTGTTTTCATTTTTACTTCCTAACAAAAAAGATGGGGAACTCCCCATCTCTAATAATTTCGTTAAGCTATTTATATATGATAAAAAATAAAAATCAAGATAAATTTGCAATGTTTGCAAAATTATCATTGCTCATCATAAATGTCGGAATAGGAATATCTTTTTGAGCATTACCAATCATGACTTTGCAGCTACCATACAAAACAGTTGCTTTTGATTTTATGGGCATTGGCGCTGTCATTTCAAACATTTCACCAGACTCAAGTTCAACAAGTTCACCCTTAAAGCCAGGAGTGCTGTCAGAATAAACATTTCCTTTTGCATCACTGACCTTCCAATCTTTGCCCAAAAGTTGCAATTTTTGTTTTGATAAGTTTTCAACGCACATATAATATGCATTGAGGTTTTCATCATCCTCAATTTGGCAAAAAGACACTTTTACACCGTCAGTTTCTTTTATATAAATTTCATCATCATAACTCATAACATAAGTTCTGACTCACTTTTTTAATAGTTTCAACATCACATATAACTTATCAACAGAGTTATACACAAGATTGATTTTAAAACCATTTTATATATACTAACAAAATGAAAAAAATATATGTATTATTTTTTGCTCTAGCTCTGGCGTCTTGCGGAGAAGAGCCAAAACCAGTGCAAAAACCAAGCATTGGCCTTGAGTTGGAAAAAACCAACTTTAACTCTCTTGCCAACTTCAAAAATGATAATTTAGATGAATTAAGACAAGGATTCCAAGAAGTATGCTCACGCATCATGAGGATGAAAACGCCATATATTGCAAATTCTCAAATATTAATTCCAACTCAAGATTATCAAAATGCTTGCAGAAATTATTCTCACCAAAATTTCAAACAATTTATAAAAGATAACTTTGACCCATATTTGGTCAAATATAATGAGCTTGAATTTGGCAAATTTACTTCTTATTACGAGCCAAGCATTAATATTTCAAAAGAAAAAACAAAGGATTACATTCATCCAATATATGCATATCCTCAAGATATGGTAGAGTTTAATCTTAAAGATTTTGCCCCAGAACTTGCCACAGATAAAACAGTAGTTGCAAGGGTGGATGGCAAAAACTTAACACCATATTACAACCGTGAATATATTGAAAACAAAGGCATTAATGCACCAGTGTTATTCTGGACAAATGACCCTGTCAAGTTGCACATAATGCATATCCAAGGCCCTGCAGTAGGCATTCTGCCAGATGGCAGCAAACAACGTATTGCATATGCTGGCAACAATGGCAAAGCATTCAAAGGCATCGGCTCGATTCTACTTGAAAATAAGGTAATAGAGCAGGGCTCAATGGATTATGTTGTTGATTGGCTGAACAAAAATCAAGAGCAAGCAAAAAAATATATGCAACAAAATCCACGCTTTATTTTTCATCGCCTGATAGAGGCAAGGGGGCCAATTGGTGCAATGGGTCTTCCATTAACAGATGGCAGAAGTTTAGCAATTGACCCACAATATATCCCTCTTGGTTCATTGATGTGGCTTGAGACAATTTCTCCAGACAGACAACCAATTCAAAAAATGTTAATAGCCCAAGATGTTGGCAGTGCCATAAAAGGGCCAATCAGAGGTGATTATTTTTGGGGCAGTGGAGATGATGCTTTAATGCAAGCTGGCAGAATGAATGCATCTGGCAGATATTTTATTCTTTTGCCAAAAGGAGCAAAAAATGAACAAAGCCGATAGCCTGAAATATAAAGCCTTAAAGCAAGCTATTGAAATAGGTGATGCAAAAATCGCTTTATATTCAAACAACTTAAACAAACCCAACTCCCCAATATATAACCCTTGGGAGTTGTTGTTGCCAATTCTTGCACCAACTTTATTAGGATTAATTCTCATCTTAACAGTTGGAGTAATTGTTGGTTTGTTATTAATGGCAGCAATGATTGTGATTTCTAATACATATGTAAAAAAACACCTGCAAACACGCTTAGTCAAAAGAGCAAAAGATTATATGCTCTCTGGTTATGAAAATATGCAAAATATATGGGCGTATGGTACAATTATTATAATAAACGCTGCGGATACAAAAAACTCGTGTATTGCTCCTGATGGCAATTGGAAGGACTTTGTTATCTTAAACTTTGCAGATTATATGGCAAATAAAAACAAAAAGGAAGACTAAATGAAAAAAGTTATAAACTCAAAAGAGGCATCAAACCTTATTGAAAATGGCGCATCCGTAATGATAACCGGATTCTTAAAAGCCGGCAGCCCAACAAGAGTTATTGATGAGCTTGTTGCAAAGCAAGCAAAAGATTTGACCTTAATTGCAAATGACACCTCATTTTTGGGCCACAACAGAGGCAAATTAATAGAAAACAGGTGTGTTAAAAAAGCAATTGTTTGCCACATTGGCACCAACCCAGAAACATCAAAACAAATGAACGAGGGCTCTTTAGAGGTTGAGCTAAATCCATTAGGTACATTTGTTGAGCGTATCCATGCAGGTGGTGCAGGGCTTGGTGGCTTTTATACTCCAACTGGTGTTGGAACCCTAGTAGAAGAAGGCAAAGAAACAAAAACTATAAATGGCAAAAAATATATTTTTGAAACCCCATTAAATGCCAATTATGCAATTTTATATGGCACAAAAGTAGATAAACATGGCAACGTATTTATTCATGGTACAGCAAAAACACACAATCTCAACATGGCAACCGCTGCAGACGTTGTAATTGTTGAAGCAGATGAAATTTTAGACAATCCCCTAGATCCAAACATGGTAACAGTCCCTGGGATTTTTGTTGATTATATTGTAAAATAAAGAGGTGAATTATGGAACTTTCAAAAGAACAAATCAGAGAAATTATTGCAAAAAGAATAGCAAAAGAACTCAAACATGGTGATGTTGTCACATTAGGCATTGGTTTGCCAACAGAGGCCGCTCATCATATTCCAGAAGACATAAATGTTTTGTTTCAATCAGAAAATGGGATTGTTGGCATTGGCAAAAATGCAGAAGGTGATGATATAGACATTCATGTAACCAACGCAAGTGGCGCACCAGTCATACCAAAGCCAGGAGCCGCATATTTTGACTGTATGACAGCTTTTACAATGATAAGAGGTGGCCACGTAAACACAACTGTTTTAGGTGCATTAGAAGTTGATCAAGAGGGTAATCTTGCCAATTGGCTTGTTCCTGGAGTTTTTGCACCAGGTATGGGTGGTGCAATGGACTTGGTTGTGGGTGCAAAACAAGTTATAGTTGCTATGGAGCATTTGGCAAAAGGCAAATCAAAAATATTAAAAAAATGCACACTTCCATTAACAGCTCAAAATCAAGTGAATATGATAATAACAGAGCGCTGTGTTTTAGATGTTTCACCAGAAGGCTTAATCTTAAAAGAGTTACACCCACACTTTTCATTAGATGATGTATTATCAACTGTACAAGCCGATATCATTGTGCCAGATTCATATCAAATTATGGCGGTATAATAAATGAAGGTTAGCATTTATGCCATTGGCAAAATGAAAAAAGACAGCCCAGAGGCGGCAATCATACAAGAGTATGTAAAACGCATGAGCTGGAATGTTGAGATAAAAGAGTTTGATGCAGCTCCATCAGATATGCCTAAAGGTGCAAAAATCATAGCTCTTGATGAGCGTGGTGAAAACATAAGCTCCACAAAGTTTGCCCAAAAAATAGAAACTTATATAACCAATGGTTGTTCTCATATTGTGTTTTTAATTGGCGGTGCAGATGGGCACAAGCAAGAGGTGAGGGATGGTGCTGATATGTTATTGGCATTTGGCAAAATGACACTGCCACATATGTTGATGAGAGCTGTTTTAATGGAGCAAATATATCGCTGTCAATCAATTATTGCCAAACATCCATATCATAGAGAATAAAGATTTTTTATTTGTGATATACAATCAATTATAGCTTGCATCAAGCTTTTATATGTCTTCATCAAGCAAGCCTAATAATGATAGTCTTTCTTTTATTTTTGTTGCAATAACGCCAAAGCTGTGATTTTCTTCTATATGTTTTTTTGCAGCTTTTGATATTTTATTGTAATATTCTTTATCTTCAAAAATTTTCTTCATATAAAAAGCGGCATTTTCAATATCAGGTTCTGCCCAAAGATGTCCTTCAATAATGTTTGAAAACAAAGATGATGGCACAAGGGTATAGTCAACAAGGCAAGAGTTATTGTGATTCATAAATTCCAGGTTCCCTGAATAACCTGTTCCAATTACTGGCTTGCCCAACTTCATAGATTCAATCATACCAAGGCCAAGACCTTCGCATCTATGCAATGAAACATATACATCTGCAGAATTTAACAATCCTTTCATTTCATCATCTAATAGAGTTTCATTCATTAATATAATATTTTTTTGTTTTGCACTTTTATTTAGTTTTTGCAATATTTCATCATATTCTGGATTTTGCTGCTCTGTAGTTCTTGGTGTTGCTTTTATTAGCAAGCATACATTATCTTCTTTATTAAATGCTTTATTAAATGCATCAATTACGCCAAAACAATTTTTTCTCCCTCCAACTTCTGATCCCACATCAAAAGAAAACAGAAAAATAAATTTATTTTCTGGCAATTTGAAATATTTTCTATTATATTTTTTGATGTTTTTTACATCAAAATCAACTGCAACAGGCATTTTTACAACAGGGATTGCATAATATTTTGATAATGCGTTTAAGATAAAATCTGTAGGCGCCCATATTTCATCAAAAATATTGTTTTGATTTAAGAACTTTAGGGGATATTTCTCAAACTCCCAATAACCATAACCAATATTATATTTTTTTTTCATATCCTCAGGAAAAGCTTTTGCATATGCGGTGCAATAATTACTATTAAAGTTAAACACACTTGTGTTATATTTTAGCTCATCAGAAAAAAAATCATCAAATTCAAAATTTTCTTTTTTCTCTGTTCTTATATCAAAGTTTTTTGCAATAAAAGGCATATTGCTATGTATTAAAGCTTTTGTAAAATATCTTGCACTGTGTGAAAGTCCAATGTTTTCTCTATAAAAGCCAACACTATTAATTCCTTGCAGGCCTTCCACATCTTTTATTTTATAGCTTGTGCTTTTATTATCCCATAGCACTCTTCTTTTAAGGATCTCAAAAGGTTTATTGGTTTTGATAGTTTTAAGATGTTTTTTTATATCTTTGCACTTAATTCCATATAAATTATTCAATAATTTATTTGCGATACTTTCTTTTATTTTTGTTAGTTTATTTTCTATATTCATCATAAATAAAATATATACCTTAAACAATAATAAATGCAAGAGATATTTCAAGCATATAAAATATTTTATTATTTTTCAAACTTAACTTTTTACTTGATATATTAAGTATTTATTTTATAATGTGTTTTCAATTAAGGAGAATAAGATGATAAAAAAATTATCAATAATGCTTGTTGTTTTTGTTCTGACTTCTTGCGGAAAGCATGAAGCCTTATCAAGCAATACATATGTTTTAGAAAACCCTGCAGATGGTGTGGAAATCACTTTAGGATTTAATGTTGAGGAAAACAGATACTTTGGATCTGTTGTTAACAGATATTTTGGGCGTTATAAAACAGACGGCAACAAAATAACAATAGCTCCAGGTGGGGCAACAATGATGATGGGTCCGCCAGACGCAATGAAAGCTGAGCAAGAATTTTTTGCATTATTACCAAAAATTGTTTCTTACAAAGTAAAAGGTGACACTTTAGTCTTAACAACAAGTGATGCCCAGGAGCTAAAATTTGTTCAAATCGCAAAATAACTTCAAAGCATTATAATATCAAAGCTCCTTTGTTTCATACAGGGGAGCTTTTCATTTACTCACCCATATGCCTTTCAACCTTCAATCCTTCATCATTCTCCCACTCA
>CAYJOO010000010.1:0-22599 GCA_964371845.1 uncultured Azospirillaceae bacterium
TTTGGCTCTGGAGCTGGTCCTAAGTTGTATAATGTGTGTAAGATACGGAAAGATGATTTTGTTACCAAAGTTCTACCGTCAATACCCATACCACCGATTGATTCTGTTACCCAAACTGGGTCACCAGAGAATAATTCATTATATTCTGGAGTACGCAAGAATCTAACCATTCTTAATTTAATTACCATATCATCAAAGATTTCTTGAGCTTGAGCCTCTGTTAAAACGCCAGCTTTAATATCTCTTTGAAAATAAATATCTAAGAAAGTAGAAATTCTACCTAAAGACATTGCAGCACCGTTTTGGTCTTTAATTGCTGCTAAGTAGCCCAAATATGTCCATTGAGTAGCCTCAATAGCGTTTGTTGCTGGTTTTGAAATATCTAAACCATACTCTAAAGCCATTGCTTTCATGTCATTTAATGATCTGATTTGTTCTGAAATTTCTTCACGGATAAGAATTGTTTCTTCAACCATTAAGTTGTGGTCTGATTTTGCTTTTTCTTGTTGTTTTTGAGCAATTAATGCATCAATACCATAAAGAGCAACTCTTCTGTAGTCACCGATAATACGGCCACGACCATAAGCATCTGGAAGACCAGTGATAACGCCTGAAGAACGACAAGCTCTGATTTCTGGAGTATATGCATCAAACACGCCGTCATTGTGCGTTTTTCTATATTTTGTAAAGATTTCTGTTAATTTTGGGCTTAAGTCAATGTTAAAAGCTTCACAAGATGCTTCAACCATTTTATAACCACCATATGGCATTAAAGCTCTTTTTAATGGGGCGTCTGTTTGCACACCAACGATGATTTCTTTGTTTTTGTTAATATAGCCAGCTTTGTGTGAAGCAACACCAGATACAACATCTGTATCTGCGTCTAAAACGCCGTTGTTGTCACGCTCTTGCTTCATTAAGCCTAAAACATCTTGCCAAAGACTTTTTGTTCTGTCTGTTGCTGAAGCCAAGAAAGAATCGTCACCTTCATAAGGAGTGTAGTTTAATTGAATAAAATCTCTAACATTGATCTCATTTTGCCACAGGCCAGTAGTAAAGCCTTCCCAGGCTTTTGAGTTGTTGTCTGTCATTTTGTACCTTTCAGTTGATTTTTGGTTTTTACGAACCATTTATATATATAAAAAGCACAAAGTCAATATTTATTTGCCGCAAAAACGCTTTAAAACATAAACAAATTATTACAAGATTGAAATAAACTTATTTTATTTTTTTTGAGCAAAAGAAGACAATGACTGCGGAGGTCAAGCTTAATGCCATGTAGCTTGTGCCTGCAAGATAGCTTTTATAAACTAACTCGCCTGTTGCAATCAGCAAGCTATAAATCATGATACAAGCAAATAATGCAGCTATGATACTTGCTGTAAAATGGTTGTTTTGTGGTTTGGGCAATTTGATGTTGTCTTTTTTTGCTTGGTTTATAACAAAGTTCCAACCACTTCCAGAGGGTTTTATTTTTTTGTAGAACGAGTATAGAGTGCTTTTATCTGTTTGTTTGCCAAACAAAGCAGCTAGAATCCAACAAAGACTGGTTAATGCAACAGAATATACCATCGCCTGAGAGTTTGAGTAGTCATTGCTTGATAGGTTGAAATATATGGCAAAAGCAAATGATGATATCATCGCAACAAGCTCTGATAATGCATTTATGCGCCACCAAAACCAACGCAACATAAATAATAATCCAGTGCCAGCACCAATAGATAAGATAATATTAAAGCTTGATATTGCACTTTTTAAATGCAGTGCCAAGAATCCTGCAAGCATCATTAACAAAACAGTAAAAACTCTGCCCATAAAAACTTTTTTCTTTTCTGTGGCGTTGGGGTTTATAAAAACGCAATAAAAGTCATTTACCAAATAGCTAGAGCCCCAGTTTAAGTGGGTTGAAAGAGTGGACATATAAGCAGCCAGCAAAGATGCAACGACAAGGCCTATCCAACCGCTGGGCAATTTTGTTAACATTAATGAATATGCAACGTCACTTTGTATTTGTTCTTGTGGTAGTACGTTGCCAACGGCGTCTTTTATTGACTGCAAATCTGGGTATATAACAATTGAGCACAAAGCAACAATTATCCATGGCCAAGGGCGCAAGGCGTAATGACAAATATTAAAGAAAAATGTTGCTAGAATCGCGTTTTTTTCATCTTTTGCTGCAAGCATTCTTTGAACCAAGAATCCGCCACCTCCAGGCTCTGAACCAGGGTACCAAACAGACCACCATACAATTGCAAAAGGAATTATTAATAAAGATATTAAGTCTGTTGTATTTAGGTATCCAAAAACATTCGCTTTTCTGGCGTTTATGGGGTTTTGGGATAATGTTTCAATCAGTCCTGACATGCCACCAACTTCTGGCAAGTTTAAGGCAAAATAAGCCGCAGCAATAGAACCAATCATGGCCGCAATAAATAAAATAAAGTCAGATAATAAGACACCTCTTAAGCCGCCAAGGGTTGAGAATATTGTTGTAATTATCATTGCGCCTAAAACACTTTGAATTGGAGTTAATGCAAGCATTGCACCGCCAATTTTTATGGCTGCCAAGGAAACGGAGGCCATGATTAATATATTAAAAACGACCCCAAGATATATGGCTCTAAAACCTCTTAAAAACGTTGCTAGTTTGCCAGAATATCGGAGCTCATAGAATTCTAAGTCGGTTATTGTTGCAGAACGACGCCATAATTTGGCATATAAAAAAACGGTTAACATTCCACTTGGGAGCATTGCCCACCATTGCCAGTTGCCAAAGATGCCATGCTCTCTTACAAAGTTTGTTACCAAATTTGGCGTGTCTGCAGAAAATGTTGTGGCAACCATAGAAAACCCTAAAAGCCACCAAGGCATATTGCGGCCACTTATAAAAAAATCTTTTGCGGTTTTTTTGTTTTTTATAGATGCATATATTCCAATGATAAGCGTGATGCTTAAAAAGAATGATATTATTATCCAGTCTAAAGATGAGAGGTGTATGCTCATTTGATGCCTTGTTTGTAGTTGATTATTTTTGTGTATGAATCATTTATTCTTTGCTCTGAGATTCTGCCATCTGCAACGGCATTTTTTATTATTTGTATTGATTGTTTTGCAACATCTGGATTGTAGCTTAAGTTATTGCCAATAACCAAAACATCTGTGCCGGCGTTGATGCTGTTGACCAAGACATCTTCCCATGCATAATGTTTGGCAAGGGCTCCCATATTTAAGTCATCTGAAAATATTATGCCGTCAAACTCCATCTTATCTTGTAATAATCCTTGTATGCTTTTTTGTGACAAGCTAAGTGGGTGTTTGCAGTCAATGTTTTTGTTGAATACGTGTGTTGTCATTACTCCGATGTTTGATGTGCTATTTATAATTTTTTTATAAGGAACTAGTTCTTTTTTGTTAAAGGTGTTTGTGACATCTACAAAACCCTCATGTGTGTCTGCATTGGCGCTGCCATGCCCCGGAAAATGTTTTAAGACAGGCAAAATTCCAGCGTCTTTATGAGCTTTGACAACCTCAAGGGCGTGTGTTGTAACAACTTCTTCATTTTTTGAAAAAGAGCGCTCTTTTTTTGAGATGGGTGAGTTTGTGTTTATGTTAACATCAACTGTTGGTGCAAAATTTATGTTTATGCCAAGCTCTTTTAAGGTTTTTGCAGTTTTTAAGGCTTCTTTATATGTTAGGTTTGGGTCATTGATTGCGCCAAGAGCTTGAGCGCTATATAATGAGACGTCAAATTTTTTGTTTAATCTTGTTACTTTGCCACCCTCTTGATCTATTGATATAAATAGGGGTGTTTTTGCAATAGATTGCAAGTCTGTTGTTAGCTTTTTTAATTGAGCAGGGTCTTTGATGTTTTTTTGCAAATGGGGTTGTGCTGCATCTACATTTTTATCAAACAAAATCACGCCACCAATATTTGATTGAGCAATATCTTGGTATATGGGGCTTTGTTTGTTTATGGCTTGTCCATTAAAGCCAACCATTATCATTTGGGCAATTTTTTCATCAATGCTTGGTTGGGCAAGCGCCTGAAAAGAAACGAGTGATAAGATAAAAGTTAGTAGTAAACGCATATTATTCTCCTTTGCTTGTTTTGGTTATAACCCTTAAAGGTTAATATTTGCTTGATATATAATTTTATTTATATAAAATGCGGCTATGATTTATTTAGATGAAATTCAAGAAAAGCTCTTTCATCAAATTGAGCAAACAAAAGATAATTTTTTTCTGCAGGGGCAAGCTGGCAGCGGAAAGTCAACTTTTATAAATTATTTGAAGGATAATTTGTCAAAGAGGATGATTGTTGTTTCTCCAACTGCGGTTGCAGCTCTTAATGTGGGCGGGGTGACTATTCATTCTTTTTTTCAGATTCCGCCAAAAGACTTTATTATATTGGATGCAATTGAAATTGGTTTTAAGACAAAGAAGATTTTGGCAAAAACTGATTTGATTGTTATTGATGAGATTTCTATGGTGAGACCAGATCTGCTTGATGCAATTGATTATATTTGCAAAGTGGTTAAAAAAAATGACAAGCCATTTGGCGGAGTTCAAATGCTTTTGGTTGGTGATTTGTGCCAGCTTCCACCTGTTATTAAAAGCAACGTGTATAATGTGTTTGAAAAAGAGTATGGTAGCAAAAATGCATATTTTTTTGACGCAAAGTCATATGCAGAAGGCAATTTTAAGAAAACCGAATTTGTAAAAGTTTATAGACAGTCTGATAATGAGTTGTTGTCTTTTTTGCAAAATATTAGAGCCAATAAAAATGTTGCGGAAAGTCTTGAGTTTTTTAATAAAGCAAGAATAAGCGATGAAGATATATTAAAAAATTCTGCAACAATTACGCCCAAAAGGGCAATGGCTGAGGCTTTGAATATAAGATCTCTTAATGCATTGAGCACCCCTGTTAAGACGTATAAGTGTGAGATTGAAAATAAGTTTAATGAAAAAGATGCTCCGGCTCCTGTAATGTTGACATTAAAAATTGGAGCGTTGGTGGTTTTTAATAAAAATGATAGTGAAAAAAAACAATATATCAATGGATCTATGGGAATTGTAAAAGAACTAAAGGATAATGAAGTTGTTGTGCAGCTTTTGGATATGGACAGAACAATTGTATATGTTAATAAGGCTGTGTGGCCAAGGTTTGAATATGATTATAACAGACAAACAGATGCCTTGGAAGAAAAAGAGATTGGCAGCTTTAGGCAATTTCCCCTCCAGTTGGGATATGCTTTAACAATTCATAAAGCGCAAGGAAAAACTTTGGATAAGGTTGTTGTTGAGCTTGATAATTCTGGAGCTTTTGCGCATGGGCAGATGTATGTGGCGTTATCTAGAACAAGAAAGTTTGAGGACATGCATGTGAAGTATCCAATTGATGAGACAGATTTTATTTTTGATAACAGAGTTATAAACTTTTTGGAAAGTATTTGATATGAAGCATTATAAAAATATTATAATTGGCGGTGGGGCTAGTGGTCTTTATATGGGAATGTTCTTAAATAATACGCTTATTTTAGAAAAGGGTGCAAATGTTGGGCATAAGATACTGATTTCTGGCGGGGGCAATTGTAACTTTGGTAACAAAAATGTTTGTGCTGATAATTACTTTTCTAAAAATCCAGTGTTTGTAAAGCATGCCTTGAGTAATTATTCGGGGCTTTTTGATTTTTTGAAAAAAAACAAAATAAGCTGGGTTGAAAAAACTCATGGACGCTTATTTTTGGCCCAAAAAGCAAGCGCTTTGATAAATGCATTTGTCAAAAATCAAAAAGCAGAGATAAAAACAAGTTATGAGGTTAAAGAAGTTATCAAAGATGGCGAAAAATATGTTATTGATGGCAAGTTTTCTTGTGATAACTTGGTTGTGGCAACAGGGGGAATGTCTTATGGTGGCACAGATTTTGGTTTGAAGATTGCCAAAAGCTTTGGGCACAAGATTATAAATACATATCCTGCTCTTGTGCGCTTTGATGTTGATGATGAGAATATAACATCTTTGGCGGGGCTTTCTGTGCAAGGGGTTAAGGCAAAGCAATTTGAAGACGGAGTTGTTTTTACAAAGAGAGGAATCGGAGGACCTTTGGTTTATCAGTTGTCGTTGTATTATAAGACAGGAGACCATCTTGTTTTGGATTTTTCTTGCTGTGAGCATGTTCCACAAAGATTGCGCAAACTTTTGAATGAAAAAAAGCACCTTGAAATAAGCCCAAAAAAAACTGCTGGTTATAAATTTGCTGAAATTATGGCAGGTGGAGTTGATACCTCTGAGGTTTGTGACATAAGCTTTGAGAGCAAAAGGCACAAAGGTTTGTTTTTTGTAGGAGAGGTTTTGGATGTGAGCGGAAACCTTGGTGGATATAATCTAACTTTTGCGTTTGCAAGTGCGCAAAGTATTGTAAAAGCCTTGAAATAAGGTGTTAAAAATGTGCATCAGTGCTTGACTATTGCAATTAGCTTGCTAGACTGTGGTTATAAAATTTTATGGAGAAAAATTATGAAAATTGATATTAAAAGAATTGTGGCAGAACACAAAAATAACATTATTGTTGGTGTATTAAGCTTTGTTGTGGTTTGTTTTGTTGTGGCGTTGTTGAACTCTCTTAGCTATAATGTGGCTGTTGTTGATGTGCAATCTGTTGTTGCAAAGTCTTCTCAAGTTGCAGTGTTAAAACAAGAGCAAGAGCAAAAAACAATGGTTTTGCACAAATGGATTGAAGATGCAAAAAAAGATGTTGAAAAACAAAAAAATAAAGAAAAAAAAGAAGAGTTGTTAAACAAGTATAACAAAGAGTTTGCAGAAAAACAACAAGCTTTGACTGCTGATTATATTCAAAAATTAAAAGTTATTGATGAAAACATAACAAATATTATTGAAAAAGAAGCAAAAAGAATGGGATATGACATGGTTGCATCAAAAGGTGTAGTTTTGTATGGTGCAGATGATATCACAGAAGAAGTTGCAAAAAATATTCAATAATCATGAATAATTACGATGTAATAATTTTGGGCGCAGGCCCCGCTGGGAGTATGTTGTTAAGACTTATTGAAAAGCGGGGCCTTCGTGTATGTGTTGTTGACAAAAGAAACCTTGATTGCCCAGCAAGTATGGCAAAAAAAATAAAGTCATGCGGTGGAATGGTTGCTCCAGATGCGCAGAAGTTTTTAAGGCGTCAGGGACTTTGTTTGCCCAATGAAATATTGGATGCAGTGCAACCAAAATACGTTAGAACGTATGATGCAAAGTTTTCTTTTTCAAGAAATTATAAAAGAAACTATATAAATGTTTGTAGAGAGGGCTTTGATAGATTTTTGTTAAAAGGGCTTGATGCAGATTTTTATTTTGACTTTGAGGTCAATAAAATTGAAAAGAAAGAGGGCTTTTTTGTTATTAATGATATGCTTAAGGCGCCAATTTTGGTTGGTGCAGACGGAGCTGGCTCAAAGGTTAGGCGCGTGTTTTATCCGCAAGCAAGTATTCCTTGCTATGTCTCTATACAAGATGTTATAAAAGAGCAGAAAAGTCTTGAGTATGAATGTTTTTTTGATGAAAAAACAAGTGACTATTATGGCTGGAGCATTCCCAAAAAAGGGAAAACTCTTGTTGGTTTTGCTGTTGAGCAAAAAGATGCAATAAAGAAGTTTGAGGCCTTTAAGAGCGAAAATGGTTTTGGTAAAAGGTGTGCAAGAGAAGGGGCTTTTATTTTGCGTCCAGGTTTTTTGCACCAAGTTTTATGTGAAGAAGGTTTGTTTTTGATTGGGGAGGCCGGTGGCTATATTAGTCCAAGTTCTGCAGAAGGCTTTAGTTACGCTTTTAGGAGTGCTAAAATTTTGGCAGATAGCAATTTTGAAGTTAAAAAATTTAAGCAAAAAATGAAGCTTATTCAGTTTGATATATTTTATAAAAACTTGAAGGCTATACTTATGTACACACCTTTTTTGCGCCGACTTATTATGAGGCTTAGTATATGATGAATACAAAGGGGGTGTTATTTAATTGATAACACCCCTTTTTTTGCATATTATTTGCTCTTTTTGTTTTTTGTGTAAAAGAATGAAACAGCCATTAAGACACTACCTAATAACAAGAAGCTAATTGTTCTGAAAACGGCTTCTGCTTGTGCCATGTCTAAGAAGACAATTTTGGCTGCTGCAATAGATATTATCCATATGCCAGATAACTTTAATGATTTGATGTTCTTATATATGCCAACACTCATTAAAGCCGCAGCATAAATTATCCATGATATAGACACAATGATGTCTTTTGCGTTTGTTGTCAGAGCATTTGTTGCATCAAGTGTTTCATTGCTAATTAGGAAGAAACCTAAGATGATGGCAATATATTTGAATATTGAAGATGCGGTCCATTTTGTTAAGAATATTGCAGATAATATGGCGGCACCGAATGCAGCGAATCTGATGTTTATGATTGGAATATATGCATCAGATATTGGAAAACCGCTCCCCACAAATAATAGACATGTTGCCGCACCAGCAAAGATTGAGATGCTTGCAAAAGCAAAAAGCTTGAAGTTTGTTATATTAAATATGCGATAAGCGCTTAAAGAATATGAAAAAGCAATTATTATATTTATCATGTTTTTTGAAAACATTATCATGCTTTTGTTAATAGAGCCTTTGCTTGCCGCAATTGATAGTAGTGTGTTTATCTCTAAGACAAAAAGCATATAGATAAATGTTAAGGATAAAAACTTTAAGAAGTTTGCAAATTTTGAGTTTTGTTTTTGTAGTATTAATGCTGATAAAAAGGCACAAATTGTTGGAACGCCAAAGCTTATTGCGCGTAGGTTAAAGAACGCTTGTTCATATGTGTTTGTTGCGGTTAATAAAGCAGCGGTTAAAGAAAGAGACATGGCGGATATGGCCCATTTTTCTAAGTATTCTTTTTGAGACCTGTTGGCAAGTATTGCAATGCTCATCCCCTCAAGTGCCCAAACACATATTCTTGCTGTTTGATTGTCTATAAAATATGTGGCAAAAAGCACTGCTAATATTGATGCTGAGTAGTACAAAGTGTTTGTGCTTTTTTTGTTGAATATGTGGCCTATTATAAAATATATAGCACCAATTGTTGCAATAATTAAGCCAATATATTCACCATGAGCGTTATTAAACACTAATGTGGTAAAGAATAACAAAACAAAATAATTTGCACCAGAAAGAATTTTGTTGTGATTATTGTAATTTTTTTTGATGCTCAAGAAATCATAAACAATGTATGCTCCCCATAAAAGAACAGGAAAGATAAAATTATAACTTTCTTGAGAATTGAAGATGCAAATATTTATTGTTGCAAAAGTTAAGCCAATGTTGGCGTAGTTTATGAAAAATTTGCTTTTGTTGTTATATGTATAAACAAGAGAAATTATGTTTATAAATATGAAATATGAAAATATAAAGCTTGTGTTTGCGTCTTGGCTAATTATAAATGGAGTTATGTAACCAGCAATGATGCCAATAACCATTGTTGAGAAGGTTTTATATTTTTTTGCTATAAAGTATGAAGCAATAACAAGAGCTGTTGCAATTGATAATGATATTGATTGTGGTAAAATGCTATAGTAAGAAGTTGCTGCAAAAGTTGTTATAAAAAAGATGCCTATTGCAGTTCCCATTAAAACCTCTGCATAATTAAGCATCTCTTTTTTGTGAGTTTTTATTGAGAGAGTTGCAAATACGCCTCCTAATATATATGCAAATATTACTTGCTTTATAGGAGTGAAAACCACAAACGGAGAAACCAATTTGATAAAGAGGCCAACGCCAATGATGACTGCAAGGGCTCCAATTTTATTGAAAACGTTTTCCATAAAAAGTTTTTCAAAGTTTATGCCTTGTTCTTTGGTTTGTTTTGTTTTTTGCAAAGGAGCTTTATATGTGTATTGCTGTTTTTGGGGCTCTACGGGTTTGCTTTTTTGAGCTATGGTTTTGGGCTCTTTTGCTTGCTTGTTTTGGTTTTGAAAATGTTTTTTGTATAATATTTCAATATCCATTTTGATGTCGCTTAACTTGCTGTTGATGGAAAGATTCCAGCAAAACAGCCCGATAAGTGATAATATTATAAAAATTTCAAGATTATACATTTTGTTCTCCGTTTATGTTTTTGTAAACAAGTTTGTGTTATTTTAATGTTACTAGCAAGCTTGCGCCCATAACCCCTGCGTTGTTACCAAGTTGCGCTGGTAATATCTCTATGTCTTTTGTGGCCTTTTTTAAGGCTCTTTTGTTTATGGTATCCTTGATTGGGTTAAAAAGAATGTCGCCGGCTTTTGCTATGCCACCGCCAATAATTATTTTTTGGGGGTTTAAGATGTTTATTACAGAGGCAAGAGCTGTACCAATATGCTCACCTATTGTTTTATATATTTGCGTTGCTTCTGTGTTGTTTTGTTGTGCTTCTTCAAAGATGATTTTTGGGGTTATTTTTGAATATTTTTTTGCAAAAGAAGTTTGTTTTGCAAGTTCTGTAATAGCTGATCCTGCTGCGATTGCTTCTAAGCATCCTTTGTCTTGGCAGCCGCATATGGCAGTTTCTTTGATGTGAGTCTTTATGTGGCCAATTTCTCCTGCGAGGTTGTTAAAACCTCTGATTAATTTGCCATCGTTGATAATGCCGCTGCCTATGCCTGTGCCTATTGTGATGCAAACAAGATGTTGGCAGCCTTTGCCAGCACCAAAATAATATTCTCCTAGTGCAGCGCAGTTGGCGTCGTTGTCTAATTTGGTTATTATGCCAAACTCGTTTTTGATTTCTTGAGCCAAAGGCACGTTGTGCCAGCCAGGGATGTTGGGCATATCTTCTACAATGCCGTTTTTGTTATCAATTGCGCCAGGGAGCCCAATGCCAATGCCATTAATGTTTTGAGAGCTTATGTTGTTTTCTTTAAGAATTGTATTGATGGCTTTTTTTATGTTATTAAAGCTTGTTTGAAATCCCATCTGAGCTTGAGTTGGCATTGATCCTGAATATAAAATGGTGCCATCTTTTGTGATTAGGGCAAATTTTATCTCTGTTCCGCCAACGTCTATGCCTATATATTTTTCTGTCATTGTAGAATCCTTTTTTTTGATAATAAGTGCCTAAGAGTAAATAAAGTATTTACAATTAAAAATAATTATTGAAAAACTCAGTGAAATTGTTATAGTTGTGTTGAATGATTTTTTTAGAAAGGAAGCTATCTATGGATAATGCACAAAAAGTTTTGGACACCATGAAAAAAGCAGGAGAACCTGTTAATGCCACAAAAATTGCCACTTTAAGTGGAATGGATAAAAAAGATGTTGAGAAAGCAATGAATCAACTTAAAAAAGAAGAAAAAATTGTTTCTCCAAAAAGATGTTTTTGGGAACCAAAATAATAATTTGTGATAAAGGCGCCAGTTGGCGCCTTTGTTATTTGCCGATGCAGAAATCAGAAAAAATTTTGCCTAATATCTCATCAACTTCAATTTTTCCGGTTAATCTTGCAAGGCCTCTAGATGCCAGTCTAACATCTTCTGCAGAAAGCTCAATTTCTTTGTTGAAGTTAAAGTTTTGCAAGTTGGTAATAACTTCTTCAAGTGCTTCTTTATATCTGGCTCTGCTCATGAGGTTGCCATCAAGGCTTTCAAATTTGTTTTTTATTTGTGTGGAGATATGTTCTAATAACTCATTTATGCCATCATTTTTTTTGGCACTTATTAAAAAGGCGCCAGCGTCTTTTAGTTTTTGTTGCTCTGCTAATGATAGCTTGTCTATTTTGTTTGCAACAATAATGCCCTTTTCTGCAGGGATGGTTGTTGTTGATGCATCAAATAAATATAGCACAAAATCTGCATCTTTTGCTTTTTGCTTTGCAATCTCAATTCCTTGGCTTTCTATTGCGTCCTGCGTTTGTCTTAAGCCTGCGGTGTCTGAGAATATGACAGGAAAACCGTTTATGTCTGCATAAACATCTATACTGTCTCTGGTTGTGCCATGGATGTCTGAAACTATTGCAACAGTTCTTTTGGCTATTGCATTTAAAAGGCTAGATTTTCCGGCATTTGTGGCGCCAATTATTGCAACCCTAAAGCCGTCTCTTAATCTTTCTGCAACTTGAGATGTTTTAAGGTGGTTGTTTATGCTTTGAATTAAGTTTTTGACAGTTTTTAAGGTATTGTCTACAACGCTTTGAGGGATTTCTTCATCAGGGAAGTCAATAAAAGCCTCAAGATAAGCCAGTACTTCTAGCAACGTTTGTCGCCAACCTTCATACAGGCTTGTAAGGCCTCCTGATGTTTGTGATATGGCTTGCTTTTGTTGAGCTTTTGTTTCTGAGTCAATTAAATCTGCAAGACCTTCTGCTTGAGTTAAGTCCATCTTGTTGTTGTAAAAGGCTCTTTTTGAAAACTCTCCTGCTTGTGCAAGGCGATATCCATCTATTTTGCTTAAAGCTTCAAGAACGCTAGAGATAACAGCTTTTGAGCCATGAAGGTGAAACTCAACAATATCTTCTCCGGTAAAAGAGTGCGGAGCATTGAAGTATAAAACTAGTGCATTATCTAAGGTCTCATTGTTGTCTATGATTGGGCTAAAATATGCGTATCTTGGTTTGGCATTTTTTATGGTTGTTAACTCAAGGGCTTTTTTTGCGTCTTGACCTGAGATCCTTATAATGGCAACTCCTGATTTGCCATAAGCGGTTGATAGAGCATATATTGTTTGCATATTTATTATTCCTTAATCTTTTGTGCTTATTATCATTTTTTAAGAGGAGTTTGTCAATGTTTTTTTGGTTTGCAGTGTTTTTGAATGCAGTTTTGTTTGCGGGTTTGCTTGCTTTGATTGTTATGATGTTTCGGGTTATTTTTGATAAGGAATTTGCAAAAAACCCGCCTTTTGTGCCAACCTTTGGCAAGGAAAGTATGATTATTACAACAGAGGTTGCAAAAATTTTGGAAAGCTCTTCTATGCAAATGAAGATAGTTGATCCAGGTTGTGGTATTGGCTCTTTGATAATTGAAATGGCAAAAAAATATCCAGATCATAAGTTTGTTGGCGTTGAGTGGAGTTTTTTTGTGTATTGTTTGTGCAAGCTTCGTTGCAAACGTTTTGCCAATATTGAGATTATAAAAGCAAATTTGTTTGATTATTCTTTTGTGGATGCTGATGTTATCGTGTGTTTTTTGATGCCACCTTTGATGGAGCGATTGGGTGAAAAAATTATCAAAGAGTGTAAAAGAAACGTTGTTGTTTTCTCAAATTCTTTTATAATCCCTAATATGACTTTGGAGAAAGAATATAAAACAAAAAAGAAAGGGTTTATTGAAAATGTCTATAAATATAATCTGGGATTTTGATGGTGTGATTGCAGATACGGAGATGATATGGGTTGAGAATCGCCGTGTGTTGTTAAATGAGAATTATAACTTAAATTGGGACATAAAAACAGCGTATCAGCATTTGGGTGGTACGAGTGATGTTACAAAAGATTTGCGACTAAAAGAGTTGGGGATTTATGTTGATGATGCTTTTTGGAAAAAAGCGCTGGAGATGGACTATGTTGCTTTGTCAAAAGGGGCAATGATGCTAACAGAAAATGTTAAAGATGTGTTGAGCAGCTTTAATGGCAGGCAATGTGTTGCAACAGGTGGCATATTATCAAAAACAAAAGCAAAGATAAAAAGCTTGGGCCTTGAGGAATATTTTGATGACAGCAACTTGTTTTGTGCAGATATGGTGGCGTATGGCAAACCAGAGCCAGACGTTTTTTTGCTGGCTCAAGAAAGCATGGGTTGGAAAAAAGAAGAGTGCGTTGTTATTGAAGACAGCTTTGCTGGGATGATTGCAGGGAAAAGAGCCGGAATAAGAACCATTGCCTATGTTGGTAATGCAGCAGTTGATAAAGAAAAATATTTGCAAGGAATTAATAACATGGGAATTGTAGATATTTTTGATGATATGCTTGAGCTTAAGAATTTTTTAAATACTCTTTGAGTATTGTTTTTGCAAAGGAGAGAAAAAATGATATTATTAATAATAGTGGGCATTGTCGCACTTGGTTTTTACTTTATTTATGTGGGCTTAATTAAAAAAAGAAATAATCTTAGAGAATCAGCTTCTGGGATTGATGTGCAATTAAAAAAACGTTATGACCTTATACCAAATCTTATGACAATGGCTGCAAAATATATGGAACATGAACGTGAGCTAATGGCAGAGATTACAAAATTGAGAAACGATGCAATGAATGTTGATTTTTCTAAGAATCCAAAAGATAAGATTAATTTGGATAATATGTTGGCAGATAGAATGCAGCAATTTAAGCTGACTGCTGAAAACTATCCAGATATGAAGTCAAATGATATGATGAATAATGCAATGTTGTCATTAAATGAGGTTGAGGAACATATTGCTGCATCAAGAAGATTTTATAACTCTTGCGTTAAAGAGCTTAAAAATGCTGTTGAGATTTTTCCATCTAGTTTTGTGGCAAAAATTGTTGGTGTAAAAGATGAAATGCCATTTTTTGAGGCAACAAAAAATGAGAGAAAAGAAGTTTTAGCAGGTGATTACTTTAAATGATAGACGACTCAGCTGAGATTGCTGCTTATAGGAGGCAGTTTTATTCATTTTATGAAACAAACCTTAAGCATTTGTTTGCAGAGCTTGAAAAAACCAGAAAAAAATATCTAAAAATATTTTGGCTCTCTGCCTTTGGAGTTTTTGGGCTTTTGCCTATGACTGTTTTTTGGCAGTTGGACAATATTATGCAATATGTGGACTCTAGTCAGTTGGAAAACTTGTTTTTTGTTTATTTTCTTTTGGCAGGCGTTATTGCTATTCCTATTAAGATGTATGAAAATAAGAACAAAAATATTATAATGCCAGAGTTTATAAAATTTTTTCAGGGTTTTACATATAGTCCTAGTGCTTCTATATCAAAAAAAGAAGTGAGCAAGTCGCTTCTTTTTGGTATTTATGACGACAAAAGTGGTGATGATTATTTTAAGGGATCTTATAAAGGTGTGGATGTTGTAATATCAGAAGAAAAGCTTGAGAAATACTATTATGATTCAAAAGGAAAAAGAAGAGAGCGGACAATTTTTGAGGGAATACTCGTTTCATTAGAAATGAATAAAAACTTTGAAGGGCAAACTGTTGGAAAAAGAGATAAAGGTTTTCTTAATAAATTTAATGGTTGCACCGGGCTTGAAAATGTTAAGCTTGAAGATGTTGTTTTTGAAAAAGAGTGGGAGATATATTCAAACAATCAAGTAGAAGCAAGATATTTGCTAACAACCGCTTTTATGGAAAGATTGTTGCGTGTTAAGAAGATGTATTTGTCAAACCGTTTGCAATTTTCTTTTTTTGATAATGTGTTGTTTTTGGCAATAGATTCAGGCGAAAATATGTTTCAGTCATCATCTTTGTTTTTATCAACCTTTGATAGAAAACACATTAATAAAACGCTGGAGCAGTTTTTGTCTGTGCTTGCAATTGTTGACTTGTTAAAGCTTGATGTGCGCCTTGGTCTTTAATATTCAATAAGGATAACCTTTAGCCCATTTTTTTTTGCAAAATCTTCTCCTTTTTCTTTGCCCATTGCCATAATGGCTGTGGCATATGCATCAGCCATCATACATGAGGGGTGAAAAACAGTTGCTGAGGCAAGAGTGTTTTTTGTAGGATAACCTGTTTTGGGATTTATGGTATGTGAGAATTTTTGAGCGTCTTGTATAAAAAAGTTTTGATAATCTCCAGATGTTGCAACACTCATATTGTTTAATTCAAAAACTTGATCATTTGAGCTGGGAGATGATGGATTGGCAAGCCCTATCTTCCAGGAGGTGCCTTTTTTTGAGCCTTTGGCTTTTATCTCTCCGCCGATATTTATTAGATAATTGCTAATGCCACGAGCATCTAGTGCTTCTGCAATTTTATCAACAGCGTATCCTTTGGCAATTGCAGACAAGTTGATGTTTGTTTTTATGTTGGATTTTGAGATTGTTGCCCCATTTATTTTTATGTTGCCAAATGAGCTATACTCTAAGACCTCGTTTATTTTGTTTGCTGATGGTATAGACTTTTGATTGTTTTTGCCAAAACCCCAAAGCTCAACTAGAGTGCCAACGCTTGGGTCAAAATATCCGTTTGATTGCTGCCAGACGATTTGTGCTGCTGATAGCACCTCAATTAACTCTTTTGATGCAGATATTTGCTTTGAGCTGTTTAATTTATTTATTTGAGAGTCTTTTTGAAAAATTGACAGCTGGTTGTTTATGTTTTCAATAACGGAGGCAATATCTTTTGAGACATTTTTTTTGCTTATAACAGATATGTTGTAATAGGTGCCAAAGGCAAAACCTTGGTATTTTTTTATTGGCTGATATAAATATAAACAAAAAATTGTTGCAAATAAGATTATGGTTGAAAATATTTTTAATTTCATTAAGATACCTTTAAGAGGGAGATTCATTATGAAAAAAAAGTTAAATCAAATAAAAGAAGTTGGCAACAAGTTTTATGGAAAATTTTATAACGTTGTTGATCTTATTGCAAAAAAAATGGCCAAAGTTGATATAAATGCCAACTTTGTAAGCGTTACGGGTTTTATAATTGGTTTGTTTGCAATTAATTTTATTGCTATGGGCAATTTTTTGTATGGTTTATTGTTTATTTTAGTTAATAGGTTTTTTGATATTCTTGACGGCGCTGTTGCAAAAAACCAAAAAGTAAAGTCTGATTTTGGTGTGTTTTTAGATGCATCTTTGGATTATATATTCTATGCAGGTGTGATTTTTGGCTTTGCCTTGGCAGACCCAGTTGAAAACGCTTTGAGTGCAGCATTCTTGCTTGCTTGTTTTTGTGCAGCTGCGTGCTCAATGCTTGCTTATGGGATTATTGCTTATAAAAAAGATGTTGATAAAAAATTGCCAATATATTTGGGGGGGACATTCCAAGCTGGTGAGATGGCTATTGCACTTATATTGATGTGTTTGCTACCAGCGTTGTTTTTGCCTTTGGCAATTTTATTTGGTATTATATCTTTGGTTAAGGCTTTTTCTATTATAATTTCTTCTTATTACGCATTTGTTATAAATAAATGAAAAAAATCTTAGCCTTTGCTATTTTGTTGTTTTTTGCTGTTTCTGCGGATGCATCAGAGGTGGTGAGTGTTTCTGATACGGTGGTTGAAAAAAACATAATCTTTGACTTTAAGATAAAAAAAGGCTGGCATATATTGGCAGAAAACCCAGGGGATATTGGGTTGCCAACTGTTGTAGAGGTTGTTGGCCCCAAAAAAGCAGGCAGCGAGTGGAGTCCTCCAAGCAAATATGGTGATGATCTTTTTGTGCAATACGGATACTCAGAAAATGCGCGATATGTTTTTGTTGCAAAAGACAGACCGGATGAATATGTTGCAAAAATTAGTTGGCTTGCTTGCCGAGGTGATGAATGTTTGCCTCAAGAGATTGTTTTGCAAAGAGGGGGTGCTGAAAGAAGCTATTGGCATATATTGTTGCTTGCTTTTTTTGGGGGAATCGTCTTGAATTTGATGCCATGTATTTTTCCGATACTCAGTCTTAAGGCAATATCTTTGATGCAGAGCTCTCAAAAAGCATCTCATATTAGAATTGAAAGTTTATTATATTTGCTTGGTGTGGTATGCTCATTTTTGATAATTGCAACAGTGTTGATGTTGCTGAGAATGAGTGGTCAAGAAATTGGTTGGGGTTTTCAGCTGCAGTCACCTATTTTTGTGAGTGTTTTGATAGCCGTTTTTGTAGTGATTTTTTTGATGCTGCTTGATATTGTAAACTTAAAGAACCCTTTTGCCAATAAGGTTGGGAGAGTGTCTTTTAATAAGGCAAAGCTTGATTCTTTTGTGACAGGTTTTTTTGCAGTTGTTATTGCAAGCCCTTGCACGGCTCCTTTTATGGGTGCTGCAATTGGTTATGCTGTTTATCAAAGCCCTGCTCTTTATTATCCGATTTTTTTGGCATTGGCAATTGGATATGCATTGCCTTTTTGTTTGATTGGTTTTTTTCCTGCTTTGTATAAAGTTATGCCAAAATCTGGCAAGTGGATGGTAATCTTAAAAAAATTATTTGCAATTCCTATTTTTTTGACAATTGTTTGGCTGGCCTGGGTTTTGAGCGCACAAATAAAAAATGATAAAACGCAAGATTTGCTATGGCAGCGTTATGATGCAAAAAAAGTAGAGGCAGATATTTTGGCCGGCAAAAGCTTGTTGCTTAATTTTACGGCAAAGTGGTGTATTACATGTTTGGCAAATGAGAAGATTGCATTTGAAGGCGTTGAGTTTAAGAAGCTGGTTAATGAGAAAAATGTTGTATTGTATAAAGCTGATTGGACTAATAAAGATGAGATGATTGCAAAAGAGTTGCGCAAGTATGGTAGGAGCTCTGTGCCGCTTTATGTATATTATAAAAAAGGCAAGAAAAAAATCTTGCCTCAGATATTGACCCCAAAAATATTAAAAGAGAGCTTGAGATAGTCTATCTTCTGCCTTTTTGTTTTTTTCTGGTTATTAGTGCATCTGCAAATGTCGGCTTTTTGAAGTTTTTTTGCTCTTTTTCTTTTTTTGCGGCTTTTTTATCTGCATCTGATATTTGGCAAAGTTCGTAGAGTTTTTCATTTTTTTCGTTTATCATTATATATGACGATGTTATGTTTGGCTCATTAATGCTGCCATGGTTTTCTTTTTTTACGGCAATGTTGAACTCATTTTGTTTTTTGCCAATCTCAACCCCTTTGTCAAGGCTTAAGGTTATGGTTTGCATGTTGCCGTAATGGTGACAACTTTTGCCAGATTTTGACATTCTTGCTATTCTTTTTGAGCTATTGATACGCTGCTCATCATTGCCATGAGTTGTAATATATGTAATACTGTCATTATAAATGTCTGCAAAATATGCGGTATTTATATGGCCGCTGTTTTGCATTTTTTTTATTTGCACTTTGCCTTTTAGTGATTGGGTTTCGCTACAAACGACAGTGGCGTTTTGTGCTAAAAGCTTGTTGACCATCTTTGGCCAATAAACTCCGGTGATTTCTGGTATTTCTCTTTGACGAAGTAAAAATAGAGATTTTTGGCTGACTTGGTGAGTGTCTGATAAACCCAGAGCCATTTTGACTGCAGATGACAGCCAAATATTATTGTCGTGGCCTTGGTTTTTCTCATACTCCTCCATGCCTTGAGCAAAAGCACCGCTGCAAACAAAGTATTGTTGGCTTGCAGGTGTTTCTTGCAAATATCCTTGCAGTGATCCCTCGTAGATAACGTCCTTAAAATCTTTATAGCCAGCTTTTAACATATCTCTATATTCATCTTTGACGGCTTTGCCATCAAGGAATATTTTTTTGCCCAAGCGCCTAGCTGCCTCAACGTCTGTGGCAATGTTTTCTATGCTGCCAGATATCACTGGTGATATTACAGTTTTTCCTTTGTTTTGTGTGATAACTTCAATGGTGTTGCAAACGGTTTCTTCAAAGCTTATTCTTTGTGAATTGCTGTCATCAATTGATGTTATATCTAAAAGTGCAAATTGGGTTGGTTTTCTGGCCAATATATTGTCATGAGCACTCATATTTTTTGTTTTGCCAACAGGGTTTTGTGCTCCATGGAAGTCTCCATAAAACAAAATACCGATTGCTTCTTCTGGAGTTTTGCCATCTACTAAGAGGTGGATAAAAGATGACTCTAGTGCAGAGTGGGGAATTTCTCCGATCTCAAACTCTATGTTGTCAAATTTGATACTCATTCCACTATTAAAGGGTCTTATTTTTGGGTTTTCTAAACCCATTTTATAAAACAGTCTTTTTATTTTGTGAGAGTTGAATTCTGATGCATATATTGGAGGCATTGCATATCCCATATTTGCAACCTCTGCAATTGCTCCAATATGATCTAAGTGCCCGTGTGTGATGAAAATTGCATCTAGCGGTTTTTTTGCGGCCTCTATTATGTTGCCATTTTTATCTTGTTTGTCAAAATAATCTGTTATGTCTGGAAAAATAGCGCTATAGCCGCTGTCATAAGGAGGGAAGTCAACACCAAGGTCAAGCATAAATCGATATGTTTTTTCTTTGGTTTCTATTTCAATAATATGGCAGTTTTTGCCAATTTTTTTCTCATTGTTGCCACCAAGTGTTGTAATGCTTATTTTAGGAAACTTATTCTTTGCTGCCATTGAAGACTCCTTTGTTGGAACTTGAGTAAACGTTATAACAAACAAATTAATTTGTCAATGATTTTGTCAAAAAAAGCCACCGCGTTTTTTGCAGTGCTTTTGAGGTGATTGTTTTTGTCTTAAAAACCTACTTTGTTGCCAATAACAATTGAGTTTTTTGCAACTTCTCCAGCATTGAGTTCTATAACTGCAGAAACTTCTTCATCGCAAACAATAAATTCTTCACTCATTGGAGTTGCGTTTTCTTTTATGCAAACAATCTCACCTTGTGGGTTGATAAAAACCATATCAAGTGGAATGAATGTGTTTTTCATCCACATTGCAACTGGTCTAACAGGGTTAAATAAGAATAACATGCCTGAGTCTTTTGCTAATTCTTTTCTGTTCATTAGTCCTGTTTGTAGCTCTTGGTCTGAGCGTGCAACTTCAAGGTTGTATGTGATTGAGGCATTGTTTGTTGTGATAGTCGTTTGGGTTTTTGTGTCTTCTTTTGCGCAGCCAAAAAGTGCCATCACGCATACGAATGCAATTAAAAATCTCATGAAACGTCTCCTTATTTGTTTGTGTTTTATATTATATAATAAAAAAAATTATTTTAAAGCATTTTTATTCTTGTCTTATAATAATTATTGTTATAAGTTATGTTTAATTAATTTTTATGAGGTTTTAATGATGAAAAATGTATTTGTTTTATTACTAGCTTTAACACTTGGCGCTTGCGCAACTGCTCAGTTTCCTGAGATTGAAGAGCCATCAAGCTCTGCCTTGGAATCTGATTCTAAGAATGCGATTTATGAGGATGTAAAGCCACAACCAAGAAAGCCAGTTGTTGTTGAAGACACAAAAGTTGTAAAAAAAGCAGATAATAATAAGGTTGATGCAAAAAAAGTTGTTGCAAAAAAAGAAGTGGAACCCAAAAAAGAAGTAGCCATTGCTGAGCCAAAAAAAGAAGAAGCAAAAGTTGAAGAGGTTGTTGAGAGCTCAGGACCATCAATAGAGCTTTTGAAGGCAACTATCTATTTTGCAGATGGTTCAAGCAGCGTGTATGGCTCTGAAAAACAAATTAGAGATGTTGCAAAGTTTGTAAAAGCAAATGATGCAAAAGTAAAAGTTGTTGGCCACTCGTCTTCTAGAACATTAAACACTGATCCGGTGTCTCATAAAATGGCCAATTTCAATGCATCTTTAAGGCGTGCGCAAAACACTGCAAAAGCTCTTGAAAAAGCAGGAGTAGACAAAGATGATATTATAGTAGAGGCGGTTTCTGACGCTCGTCCGGCATATCAAGAGGTGATGCCAGAGGGGGAAAGATTGAACCGTCGTGCTGAAATTTATGTTATATATTAATATTTAAGAGAGAGAAATAATGATTATAGAAAGTAATATTCATAGAGATTCAAGAATTGCAAAATTAAAAAAACTACAAGAGATGGGGTATAATCCTTATCCATATAAATTTAGCCCAACGCATGTTGCAAAAGAATTGCAAGATAAGTATGAAAACCTTGAAGATGGACAAGAAACACAAGATGTTGTTGTTGTGGCAGGGCGTGCAATGGCGGTTAGAAACTCAGGTATGTTTGTTGATCTGAAGGATGAAAGCGGAAATATTCAAATTTTTTGCCATAAAAACAACTTGGATGAAAATAACTTGGCAGTTTTGGCAAATCTTGATTTGGGTGATATTGTTGGTGTTACGGGCACAATCAGAAGAACGCCAAGAGGGGAGCTTTCGGTTAAGGCTACTCAATTTGATATTATATCAAAATCTTTGCAACCATTGCCAGAAAAGTTTCATGGTTTGAGTGATGTTGAGACTAGATATCGTCAACGTTATGTTGATTTTATTATCAATGATGAGGCAAAAGAGATATTTAAAAAACGTTGCCAAATAACTTCTCAGATTAGAAAGTTTTTTGAAGAAAGAGGTTTTTTGGAAGTTGAAACACCAACTTTGCAACCAATTATGGGTGGAGCATCTGCAAGACCATTTATAACGCACCATAACTCTTTGGATATGGATTTGTATTTGCGCGTGGCAACTGAGCTTTATTTGAAAAGATTGGTTGTTGGTGGTTTTGATAAAGTTTTTGAGATAGGTAAAAACTTTAGGAATGAAGGTATTGATAAATCACACAATCCAGAATTTACGTGTATTGAGGCTTATCAAGCTTATGCTGACTATAATGATATGATGGATATGACACAAGATTTGTTCCGCTTTGTGGCAACAAATGTTTTGGGCAAAACCTCTTTTGAATATGATGGTAATGCAATTGATTTGGCAAAACCATTTAAGAAGGCGTCTATGATTGACCTGATTAAGGAATATGCTGGCGTTGATTTTTTGACAACAAACACTGTTGAAGAAGCAAAA
>CAYJOO010000011.1:0-2562 GCA_964371845.1 uncultured Azospirillaceae bacterium
GAGTTTGAAGAGCAAGCATATTTGCACCTTCTTCATTCATGTCAGCCAATGTCAACTTGTCAGCACCTTCAGTCAAAGTGTTGATCATGTTGTCAGTAAAGTCTTCCCAGTTTTGAACGATTGAGTATTGGTTACCAAAGTCAGAAGCATATTTTTGAAGTGTATCAATTGCTTTATCAACAACAGTCAAAGCTGCATTAACATCTTCATTTGTTGCCAAAGTAGTAACTTCATCCAAGCCCAAACCAGCTTCTGTAGCATCAACGTTATCAATTCTTAAAGCAGAACTTCTATCTTCGTTGAAGTATACAGTCAAGTCATTACCTTTACCGTCAACCAAGTTAACACCTTTATAAGATGCATCACCTGCCATGTTGTCAATTTGGATCATAACTTCTTCAAAACGAGCCAATGCATCAGCACGACCAGTTTGTTCTGCAGCAAATTTAGTTTCTGCAACGTCACTAACTGCACCACCTGAGTTTGTACCATCAATTTCAACAGTAATTGAGCTAGAACCAGTGTATTCAATAGTATAATCAGTTGCAGGAGATACAGGTGCAGAAACCTTAAATGCATCACCCAAAGCAGCTTGAACTTCTTTTGCAACACTTGCAGCATCGCCAATACCAAACTCAACAGTAGATGTTCTACCATCAACAGTAATATCAAATGAGCCAGCAGCTGTTGCAGCACCAATAGTAATACCTTCTTCAGTAATAACTTCTGCGCCAGTAACATCGCTTACCAACTCAGCAGCACCACCAACGATAGCTTTTGCTTGTTCAGCAAATTCAGTAATAGATTGAATTGCTTCATCAGTTGCTTTCAAAGTAGAAATACCTTGACCCATGCTATCCATCAAAGCAGACAAGTCATTAGCTCTGTTAGATAAACCTTGTGCAGTATAATATGCAGATGGATCATCAATTGCAGAGTTAACTTTAAGACCAGTAGAAAGTCTTTCTTGAGTCATGCTCATAAGTTCGTCAGTTTGTTGCAAAGACAATAAGTTTGTTCTCATTGATGCAGTTAAATTAATATCAGCCATTTTTTTTATTCTCCTTCTGTGAATTTTTTTGTTAAACCTAAAAGCACATACTGTACTTATTAGTAATCATAACATAAAAAACGTGGTCATAATTATGTTTTTTATTGCTGATTTTAATTCTATATATAAATAACTAATAAAAAGTTAACAAACAAAGTTTTTTAACACAATTGCAAAACATCAATAAGATTTAATAAAAAAAAGCATCTACAAGCCTGTTATTTCTAAAAACTTTTGCATACGTCATTAAGTCTTTTTCATATAACAAAAAACTCCAGACACCATTTTTGCATACAACATAATCTTCAACGCCTTCATTAATGCCAAGCATTAAGACCTCATCACTAACTGCTGCATCAATATCACCATTAAAATTATCAATTTGTTCAAATTTATTTATATTTCTTAAAAACAGTTTTTGCTGGCGCAAAAAAGCAATGGTTTTTTCATTGCTTTTTCCACTTATTACAAAGTCTTCAATTTTTGATATTACAATTGGGCTATCACAACTTAAGTCATCTTTTGCGTTTGCAGCAAATCCAAAGGCAAAGCTAAGAAAGAATAACAAATAAGCCACACGCATCAATCTATCCTTTAACCAGCTTTTTCCACCAATTAGATTTGCCTCTTCTTTTTCCATCCGCACTTGTTGGGGCTTCTTCCTCATTTGCACTAGGAGCTTCTATTGGCAAAGCCTCAGACGCAGCCTCTTCAACATATGTTGTTTCTTTTTGCTTTAATTGAGGTTCTGTTTTTACTTGTTTTATTTTTTCCATCCTAAAATCAGAAATACTCAAAATACTGTCATCTGCATAAATACAAACCTCAAGGCTGTACTTTTCTTCAAGCTCTCCAATTTTTTTGCGATTGGCATTAAGCAGGTGAATCGCGACATCTGTAGGCACCCAAATATTTAATTTTGAGCTTCTATTTTTTGAGCCTTCTTCTTCAATCGCACGCAAGATCATCATTGCACAAGAGTGTTTTGATCTTACAATGCCTCTACCTTGGCAATGTGGACAAGTTTGATAAGTGCTTTCAAAAAATGATGAGTGCATACGCTGACGTGACAACTCAAGCAAACCAAAAATGCTCATTTTCCCAACTTGGACTTTTGACCTATCTTGCTTTAAGGCTTCTTTCATTCTTTTTTCAACTGCACTGTTGTGCTTGTTTTCATCCATATCAATAAAGTCAACCACCACAAGGCCAGCCAAGTTTCTAATTCTTAATTGTTTTGCAATCTCATCACAAGCTTCCAAATTTGTTTTTAAAGCTGTTTCTTCTAGGTCTTTTTCTTTTGTGGCTCTACCAGAGTTAACGTCAATAGAAACCAACGCCTCTGTTGGATTAATAACAATATATCCACCGCTTTCAAGTTGTGCAATTGGGTCATGCAATTTATCTAATTGCCCCTCAACCTGATATCTTTGAAACATAGGCAAGTCTGTGTTTTTATATAATTTGATTTTTTTCAAATTATGCGGAGCCAAAATCTTAAAGAACTCTTT
>CAYJOO010000011.1:2572-19629 GCA_964371845.1 uncultured Azospirillaceae bacterium
TATAGCCATCATAACCATCAACAATCACTTCAGACATTTCTTTGCTATACATATCTCTCAAAGCACGTTTAATAAGGTTTCCTTCTTCATGTATCATAGCAGGAGCTTTGTTTTTAAGAGATGCCTCCCTAATTTTATTCCATGTTCTAATCAAATAGTTATAGTCACGAGTAATATCTTGTTTGGTTTTTTCTTCACCTGCTGTTCTTACAATCAAAGACATATCACTGTTTAATGGCAATTCAGAAACAATATTTTTCAGTCTTTTTCTATCAGATTGATTTGTAATCTTCCTAGAAACGCCACCGCTTTTTACCTTATTTGGCATCAAAACACAATAACGCCCGGCCATTGACAAATATGTTGTTAAGGCAGCACCTTTATTGCCACGCTCTTCTTTTACAACTTGCACCAAAATAATTTGGCCTTCTTTTATAACATCTTGAATTTTGTGTTTATAAAAAAGTTTTTTTGATATCATAAGCTTTTTAACAACTTCATCATTGTCATTAGCATCATCTTCTTCAATATCATCTTCTTCATCATCAACTGACACTTCATCAACATTCTTTTCAACAATAACCTCATCATCACAACCAGTTGCACAAGTCATTTCTTTTGTTTCTTCATCTGTTGATTTTTTGACTGTTTTTCTTCTTACAAACTTTTTCTTCTTTGGTTTTTCTGCATCTTTATCTTCATCAGCTTCACTTGTTTGCTCATCAGTTGTTTCATTAACAACTTCTTGTGGAGCTTCTTGTGGAGCTTCTTGTGGCTCATCATCTTTTATTTGTGCGTCTTCAACTTTATTTTCTTGATCATCCAAAACAACTTCTTCTGTGTTTTCTGGTTTGTTCTTTTTATAGCGATTCTTTTTTGCCTCAAGAGATGCTTCAACTTCTTGCGTTACTTCTGCCAACTCTTCTTCAGAAATATTATAATAATCAGAGTGTATTTCTCCATAAGCCAAAAAGCCATGGCGATTGCCACCATAGTCAACAAAGCAAGCTTGCAATGAAGGCTCAACCCTCATAACTTTTGCAAGATATACATTCCCTTTAATTGGTTTTTTATCAAAAGTTTCAAACTCCACATCTTGGAGCTTATTATTATCAACAACCACCACACG
Organism: uncultured Azospirillaceae bacterium; assembly: GCA_964371845.1. Classification (GTDB taxonomy): domain Bacteria; phylum Pseudomonadota; class Alphaproteobacteria; order RF32; family CAG-239; genus JAWXUC01. Next base: position 3,702 of record CAYJOO010000011.1, read on the forward strand.
AGTTTCTTCCTCGTGGGTGCAATCCACTAACATTCTTTTTGTCATTTAAAAATTCCTTTTCGCCTCAAGGGCATCATTATTATCCATAACTATCAAAGATTTTTCATTACCGATAAAATCTAATACCTTCCATATAGCGAGAATGACTTTGTTATAGTGCCATATGGTCAATACAAAATAGTTATTAACTCATATGATATATCTGAGAACTTAATAAGTCAACACATAAAAACAAAAACACCCCCATCAATAAAGTGGGGGCGTCTGTTATAGGCAAGCTGATTAATTAGCACTTGCCGTCAAATCGATTCCATACACTTTCATCAAAGACGTACAGAATTTATTTTTTTTCTTTTTAAGAGCAGAATTGCTCTGAAACTCAGTACGCTTAAAAAAGTTTCTAAAAACACTTTTCTGATCAACTGCTGGTAACAAGTGATCAAGGAAGCTCATTGCTGTCTTAATGTCGGCCTTGTTCCATTTTGCTTTCGCAAGAAGGCTGTTAATGCCTTCTGTGATTTCTATATTTCTCATAATAATTAAATTATGCCGCATTTTGCGGCGTTAATAATTAAAAACACTTTATTGTATAAGCAACAAAAATAGTTTGCAACATTTTTTTCTTGCTAGCAACTACTTTTGTGTTATATTCAACCCAAACCAAAAATTATTATATATGAAAAATTTATTTCTAATAGCGCTTATCATCGGGATGACGATAACGCTAACAGGCTGTGAGCCTTACTACCCAGGCAATCAATACATTGATAGCAATTACGGGGACGAGGCCGGAGAAGAACTAATCTCCATATATGAACAAGCCGTATACACTGAAGGCGTATCTTTGTTTTCAGAAAAGAATGTTGACTACATCATACTGGGGTTAGAAACAACCAGCCCAGAATATGACTATAGGTCAACATTTTTATACATTCGCTTTTATAATAACTATAACAGTTATTCAGAAAGCCCACCTAGTGGATATGTCACGACATTACGCAGTGTGGCAAAAGCAAAGCAGGAGATAGAGTTTCAAAACGCCAACACAATGGGTTTTGACTTCAGCTACACCATACAACCAGCCGTCCTAAACGGAGCTCCGGTCTGGGCATCAAAAGGAAAAAATAACAGCTACCTTTTGATAAACACGTATGATAGTGACATTCGCTACAACAACTGGGGACAGTTGTGGAATGACAGCTACGGCTGGGGTGTGAACTATAAGTTTGTATCTCCAACTGCATTTTGGGTTAATAAAGTTGGGCACCAAAAAGCATACAACTACCAAATCAGAACAACCAGAACAAAATCTGGCAAGACTGAAATATTGGTAGAAATTGTAAAAGAAATGAGCTATGAAGATGCCAAAGAACAAGGATTTTTATAGCAAAAAACTGGCTCCCACAAGAGCCAGTTTTATTTTATTAAAAAGTAAGGCGGTTAATATCTTTAACCAAACATTTTGTAATACAAAGTCCATAATTAGTTATTGCAACACCGGCCTCTTTGCAAACTTTAATCCTGGCACTCATCTCCTGTGGAGTTAACATGCAACCACCGCATTGCACCACCAATTTTGCCCCCATCAAATCTGAGATTATTTTTTTGCCATTTACAAACTTAAATTCAATATTTTTGCCACTATATTCTTTTATTATTTTGGGAATCATAACTTTGCCAATATCATCATGATTTGTCGTATGCACACAAGCTTCTGCAATCAATACAACGTCATCATCAACAAGCTCATCTAAAGTGTTCAATCCTTGCAAAAACAGATTCAAATCCCCTTTTGCTTTGCCAAACAAAACAGAAAAAGTAGACACTTTTTGCTCTTTTGCAACCGCTGCCAAAACCTGTTTTATAACTTGTGTGTCTGTTATAACCAAGTCAAACTTTGCTTTGCTTAAAACCAACGACAACTCATCAACACCAACACAAGTCGCTATTGCCTTTTTATCTAAAATCTCTCTTATTACCTGCACCTGAGGCAATATCAAACGCCCTTCTGGAGCTGATGAATCTTGAGGCATCACAAGCAAAACATTATCACCAGAATTAACCAAATCGTCTAACACTTTTTTTTGAGCCTTTTGCCTTAATTTGCCAACAATATTTTTAACAAGCCCATCAATTCCACTTCCTGTTTTTGCACTAACACAAAGTTTTTCATCGGAGTAATTAACAACGTCTGCTTTGTTATATACAATAATATAAGGAATATTTTCTTTTTTTATAGTGCCCAAAACTTTTGCATCTTTCTCATTTAGGTTATTATTGCACACAACCAAGACCGCCAAGTCTGCTGTTTTTAGCATCTCCAATGAGGCTGGTTGTCTTTTTGCCCCAAGCTCTGATTCATCATAAAAACCTGCAGTATCACAAATACTAACTGCTCCATAACCCAACAACTCAAAAGCCCTAGACAAAGGATCTGTTGTTGTGCCACAAACATCTGAAACAATAGAAACCTTCTCTCCCACAATTGCATTAATAAGGCTAGATTTGCCAGAATTTGTTTGCCCCACAAAAACAATTTTTTTTCTTAATCCTGATGATCTGGTTTGCATTTATCTTCCTTTATATTGATATAGTGAACGGCCTCTTTCATAGGCTGGAACCATATCTGCTTTTTTAACTTCTTCTTCTAAGGCTTCAAGCGCATTTAACTCTTCTGTCTTAACAGTGTTTTTGCCCCTATATATTGAATAATCTTTGCGCACACTTTCTGGCGTGAATGATAGCATTAAAACATTTGCCCCACGTCTTAAGCCTTTTGCTTTTGAGTTCTCATCCAAACTCGCAAGGGCAGAAGTCACAGGGATATTAACCGTTGGCTCCATGATACGATATATGGCGTTTGAACGATACACGGCATTAACCTCGCCACAATCAAGATCTGCAAACGGAGTATTTTTTGAAGCAATAAATGGAGTAGTTGAATACATATGCACACCAAGTTTTTGCAAGCTCAACAAGTCTTGAGCAAATTTTTCTTGAGTGTATAGTGGCAAACCATATATAAAGCCAGATCCAACTTGGTAGCCCAAGTCAAGCAAATCCTCTATACTTTTAATTCTGTCTTTTAGCTTGTATCCAGAGTGAGCATATTCATAAACATCATCTTGCAGGGTTTCCACTTTTAACAAGCATCTGTCTGCGCCGTTGTCTTTATACATCTTAAAAACATCACGACTTTTTTCTCCAAAAGAGATGGTTACATCACAATCTGGGATTTCTGTTTTAATTTTTGCTATAGTTTGGGCAATTTTTTTATCATTGTGACTTTGAGATTCGCCAGATTGCATTACAATGCTTTTTATGCCCTGATTGCGTATCCCTCTTGCACATTCCAAAATTTCTGCCTCAGACAAGCTATATCTTTTTAGCTCTTTATTTTCTTTTCTGACCCCGCAATACAAACAGTTTCTGTCACAAATGTTTGAGTTTTCTATAATCCCTCTTACAAAAACTTTATTGCCATAAGTTTGTCTTTTTGCCTTATCTGCTGCCTGATATAGCCACTCATCATTTGAGCCATTTAATAGCTCTACAATATCTTTAGTTACAAACACCATCTTCTCCTTTAATTAATCATATCTTTAACAACATTTACAGTCAATCAAATAATCATTTGCATTTTATATTTTATAATATAAAAATAATCATAAAGGAGATATCATGAGAATAGGCGTTTTTGACTCAGGAATAGGCGGACTAATAATTGCCAAGGCATTGATACAAGCAATGCCTCAGTATGATTATTTATATTATGGAGACACAAAAAACCTCCCATATGGAGAAAAATCAAACGCCCAAATAACACAACTATGCATCAATGCCATAGAGCATATGATACAAGAAAAATGCGCCTTAATCATTTTGGCGTGCAACACAGCATCTGCAGTTGCCTTAAGATATATCCAACAACAATATCTTCCCAAGCATCATCCGCACATAAAAGTCTTGGGTGTTGTCATCCCAACATTAGAAGAGGCCGTCCAAGAAGGCTCAACAAACATTGGCGTTATAGCAACACAAGCCACAACGTCATCTCAAATATATTCAATAGAATTAAAAAAAATAAACAAAGAACTTAACATTCAAGAGGTTGCCGCACCCAAGCTTGTCCCGGCAATTGAGGCAAACAACATCAAACAAGCCCAAGAATATATAAAAGAATACAAAGAACTATTTTCAAGCATTGATAGCCTCATCTTAGGCTGCACTCACTATCCCTTGATAAAAAACGCCTTTCAAAAAGAGTTTAAAAACACAAAAATAATTGCACCAAATGACTTTATGGGCAAAAAATTGCAAGACTATCTTAAAAACCATCCAGAGATTGAGAACATTCTTTCAAAAAACCATAGTTTTGAACTACAAGCAAGTTTAAGCAACAAGCATTATGAATCTGTTGCCAAACAAATTTTTCCAACCATTAAAATAAACTGCTTATCGTCTCAAAAATAAATATCATTTTGCCCGCAAGAAACAGCTTGCAAACCTTTATTGATATTTTCATTATCAGAAATTGTGGCCATTTTTTTTGCTATCAATTCCATTCCCGCTTTTTTGGTTTTATCAGAGCCGTAATCACGCAAATATTCTGCAAACGTAAACAGCGCATTTGGGGTGCAAAAATCTTTTATAAAGCACTTTTTCGCCAAACCCATAAAATGCTCTCCAACCCTTTGCTTTCTATAGCAACCTGTGCAAAAAGATGGCATATACCCTTTTATTGCCAAATCATATATAACCTCATCCAAACTACGTGTGTCAGATAGCACAAATTGTTCTTTATCAAACTTGTTTTTCATATATCCGCCAGGAGACACCCTTGAGCCAGCAGACAACTGAGAAACCCCAAGCTCCAAAAGCTCACTTCTCAAATCAGCTCGCTCTCTTGTAGATATAATCATACCAACATAAGGCAAGGCCAAACGTGTAATTGCAACAATCTTCTTAAAGCTTTCATCATCAACTCTATAAGGTGGATTATATGCCATCTCTGATCCAAATGCTGGTTCAATACGTGGAAAAGATATTGTATGCGGGCCAACTCCACAGTCTTTTTCAAGCCTTTGAGCATGTGATATCATTGCCAATATATCAAATTTTGGATCATACAAACCGAGCAAAACCCCGATTCCAACATCTTCAATTCCGGCTTCAATTGCCCGATGATGCGCATATAATCTCCACAAAAAATCTTTTTTCTTGCCCGAGAGATGCACGCTTTCATACGTTTTTTGGTGATACGTTTCCTGAAAACACTGAAAAGTTCCAATATCCGCAGTTCGCAAAATCTTAAAGCCTTCAACATCAAGTGGCGCTATATTAACATTAATGCGTCTAATTTCTCCGCTATTATTTGCTTTTACAGAATATGCGACCTTAATATCTTCAACAATTTTTTCAACGCCATATTTTTCAAACTCACCATAAACCATCAAAAGGCGCTTATGGCCTTGATTAACCACAAGTTCAACTTCTTGTTTTATTTTTTGATGATTAAGATGAACACGCTTCAATTCTTTATTATCTTTTCTAAACCCGCAATAAAGACAATTATTATCGCAAAGGTTGTTTACATATAACGGCGCAAAAAACACCATCCTATCACCATAAACAAACTCTTTTACTTTTTTGGCAGCCTCATATATTTTTTGGATAATTACCGGATCTTCAACATTTAATAAAATGGCACATTCTTCAATACTCAAGCCTTTATGATCTTTGCCTTGAGCTTTTGCCAATATAGCCGCCACCTCATCACAAGACGGCTCACGCTTTAAGGCATCAAAGATTTTTTTTTCATCAATAAAATTGTGCAAATTATCCATTACCTCTCCTATAAAAAAAGCTTAATGCAAATATTTTTAATAGCAAGCAAATTTTAAATTGTTATTTTACAAACAATTTCAAAGGCTTAATAAAAGGTACATAAATACCCTACATTAAAGCATTGAAAAACAATGCAAAAAACTTGTTGACTAATAAAAACTTTTATATATATTAACCCCCGAAGTTTAATTTTTTTAATAAAGAGAAAAAACAATGAAAACATATTCTACAAAACCAAGTGATATTGATAGAAAATGGTATGTAGTTGACGCAACTGGTGTTGTTTTGGGTCGTCTATCAGCTGAGATTGCAAAAATCTTGCGCGGCAAACATAAAACATCTTTTGTTCCACACATTGACTGTGGCGACTATGTAGTAGTTATCAATGCAGACAAAGTAAAATTAACTGGCAAAAAGTTAACTGATAAAACTTATTACCACCACACACAATTCCCAGGCGGTATCAAAGAAACTACTCCTGCAAAAATCTTAGCTGGCAAATTCCCAGAAAGAGTTGTTAAAAAAGCAGTAGAAAGAATGATCAATCGTTCTCCAATGGGTCGTGAACAAATGACAAAACTTAGAGTATATGCGGGCGCTGAGCACCCACATACTGCACAAAATCCAATCGTTTTGGATATTGCTGCTAAAAATCCTAAAAACAAAAGGAGTGCATTATAATGAGCATGGAAGCATTAAAAGAAGTTAAAGAAGCTGCTCAAGAAGCAAGAAAACCAAAAAAAGATAAATTTGGCAGAGCTTATGCAACAGGTAAAAGAAAAAATTCTGTAGCAAGAGTTTGGGTAAAACCTGGTAAAGGCCAAATTACTGTAAATGCAAAAACTATTGATGAATATTTTGCACGTCCAGTATTAAAAATGGTTATCAACCAACCTTTTGAATTAACAAACAGAATCGGTGAATTTGATGTTGTTTGCACAGTTAAAGGTGGCGGTTTGTCTGGTCAAGCTGGTGCGATTAAACACGGTATTTCAAAAGCGCTTAATGATTATGAGCCAGAATTAAGAGCAGTTCTTAAAAAAGCTGGTTTCTTAACTCGTGACGCCAGAGTTGTTGAACGTAAGAAATTTGGTAAAGCCAAAGCTCGTCGTTCATACCAATTCTCAAAACGTTAATCGTTTTACAAGAATACAAAAAAGGCTTGGAATTTTCCAAGCCTTTTTATTTTACAAATTGCCAGCATTCTTATCTTCTTCATAAATTTCTATGAAATGATAGATAAGGGCATAGACCTCATTAAACTCGTCTTCGGGTTTTTCAAGCTCTTTTTCAATATTCTGAAGCAAGAAAATCTTAAACTCCTCCAAGTGGCCTAGTGAATCTATGTATTTAACAAACACATCATAGTCCCCATCACTCTCAAAAAAATCATCCCAGTGTTCTGGCAGGGGCAGATTTTTTGCAGAGTGCAAAGAGCTATCTGTAAGACGGATTTCATTCTTATCAAGATAATCTTCACGATATTTTTCTACCAAAAAAATCAAAACATACATTACAGCAAACAAAACAAAAGTTTGCAGTCCATAGTCAACCTCTTGCACTTCTGACCATATAAAAGCCAAAACACATGCTAGCGCCGTTTTTTGCAATTGCTTTTTCATAATATATAATTTTAAGTTAATACTTTTTTCAAACTGATTATATTATAGCCAAGAGTTTTTTCAAGCAAAAAATTAAAGAGACTTACCCCTCATAAATCTTGACACGCACCATCTTTTGTATTAAAACTTCATAGTTATTTATATTAATTAATGAAGGAAAATGCAAAAATGTTAGATAAAAATTTTAACCCTCAACAAAAAGAGGGCGAAATCAGCCAAAAATGGCTAGATAAAAAGTTGTTCAAGTGCAACCCAAATTCAAACAAGCCTGCATTTTCAGTCATTATTCCACCACCAAACGTCACAGGCAACCTTCACCTTGGACACGCCTTAAACAACTCTGTTCAAGACTGCTTGTGCAGATACAAACGCATGATGGGCTTTGATGTACTATGGCAACCAGGTACTGACCACGCAGGCATTGCAACACAAATTGTTGTAGAAAAACAACTTGCAAAAGACGGCATTTCTCGCCATGATTTGGGCCGCAATGCTTTTGTTGACAAAGTATGGGAGTGGAAAAATCAATCAGGTGGCCAAATCATCAACCAGTTAAAACGCCTTGGTGCGTCTTGCGACTGGGACAGAGAGCGCTTCACAATGGATGAAGGCTTGTCAAAAGCTGTATTAAAAGTATTTACAAAACTTTATAAAGATGGGTTGATTTATAAAGACAAACGCCTAGTTAACTGGGACGCTCAATTACAATCAGCAGTATCAGACTTAGAAGTAGTTCAAAAAGAAACCACCGGCAAAATGTATCATATGAAATATATGGTTGAAGACTCAAATGAATTTATTGTAGTAGCAACAACAAGACCAGAAACATTTTTTGGAGACACTGCCGTTGCAGTATCTGCCGAAGATGAACGCTATCAACATTTAATTGGCAAAAACGTAATATTACCAATTATAAACAAACCGATTCCAATTATTGCAGATGAGCACGCAGACCCAAGCAAAGGCACAGGCGCCGTAAAAATCACCCCAGCTCATGACTTCAATGACTTTGAGGTTGGCAAACGCCACAATCTAGACATGGTCAACATCTTAACTGTTGAGGCAAAACTTAATGAAAACGTGCCAACACAATACCAAGGATTAAAACCTCTAGAAGCAAGAAAACTAGTCTTGCAAGAATTAAAAGACTTAGGCGCATATATCAAAGAAGAAGATAATGCAATGGTAATCCCATACGGAGAAAGAACCGGCGAAGTTATTGAACCATATTTGACAGATCAATGGTTTGTAGATGCTCCAAAATTAGCACCACAGGCAATAGATGCTGTAAAATCTGGCCGCACAAACTTTGTTCCAAAACAATGGGAAAACACCTATTTTGAATGGATGAACAACATTCAACCATGGTGCATTTCTCGCCAACTTTGGTGGGGACACCAAGTGCCAGTATGGTATGGCCCAGATGACCTTATCTTCTGTGAAGAAACAGAAGCTCTCGCACTACAAGCTGCAGAAAAACATTATGGCAAATCGGTTGAATTAAGAAGAGATACAGACGTATTAGACACATGGTTTTCTTCAGGACTTTGGGCATTCTCAACACTTGGTTGGCCAGAAGACACTGCAGAGCTTGCAAAATATTATCCAACTTCAACATTGGTAACTGCCTTTGATATTATCTTTTTTTGGGTAGCAAGAATGATGATGCTTAGCTTATACTTCAAAAAAGAAGTACCATTTAAGGACATCTACATTCATGGACTAATCCGTGATGAACATGGTCAAAAAATGAGCAAATCAAAAGGCAATGGTATTGACCCATTAGAAATTATAGAAAAATTTGGTGCAGACCCAATGCGTTTTGCATTGCTTTCTCAAGCAGGGCACGGCAGAGATATCTTAATGGGGGAAAAACTAGTAGAAGACAACAGAAGCTTTGTTACAAAAATCTGGAACTCTGCTCGTTTTTGTGAGATGAACAACTGCGTTTATGATAAAAGCTTTGACCTAACAACCACAAAACTAGACATTAACAAGTGGATGTTAACAAAACTATCATTTGCTGCAAAAGAAATTGGCAAATATATAGAAAGCTATGCTTTTAATGAGGCGTCAAAAGAACTATATCACTTAATTTGGTCAAACTTCTGCGACTGGTATCTTGAGGCAACCAAACCAATATTCTTTGGAGACAACATAGAACAAAAAGAAGAAACCTCAAAAGTTTGTGGCTTTGTATTTAGAGAAATGTTAAAATTGGCTTCACCATTTATGCCATTCGTAGCTCAAGAACTTTGGCAGCAACTTGGCAATACAGACACCATGATAATGCAAGAAGAATGGACATCAATTGAAAACCTAGAAGACAAAACAACATTTGACAATGTTAATTGGCTTTTTGATTTTATTAGCTCAATTCGTGCTTTGCGACAAGAATCAAACATCCCAGCCGCAGCAAAAATTTATTTGCATATCAAAGACATTAAAGAAAAAGAAAAAACAATCTTAAATAACAACTCAATGATTATCTCTTTCTTGGCGCGTGTTAACAGTGCTGTTTATATCGACGACAACGCAAAAGTTGAAAACTGTGTTGCATCTGTCTTTGGTGACTTCAGCTTTATGATCCCACTAGAAGGATTAATAGATATAGAAAAAGAAAAAGCAAGAATAGCTGCTGAAAAAGAAAAGATAAATGCCGTGATTGCCAAGTTAAAAGTTCAGCTAGACAATCCAAATTTTGTAGCCAATGCACCAAAAGCAGTGGTTGAAAAAAATCAACAAGCTTTAGAAGAAGCCCTAGCCTCCCTCAAAAAGCTTGAGACAATTTAACTCAATTAATTTGCAACTAAAAACGCGGTCCAACCCGCGTTTTTTTTGTATAAATACGAAGAAGGCTGCCACCCGAGGTGCATAAACATACACAAGTAGTCAAACTGCCAAGGTGGTGTTGAATTAAAAAGTTATAGAATTGTGTAAATACGAAGAAGGTTGCCACCCGAGGTGTATAAACACACACAAGTAGTCAAACTGCCAAGGTGGTGTTGAATTAAAAAGTTATAGAATTGTGTAAATACGAAGAAGGTTGCCACCCGAGGTGTATAAACATACACAAGGGGGACAACCTTCAAGTAGTTATCAATTATATAACTTTTTTAGAATACGTAACGCGCACCACCATACACTTCATGGTTTCTAACACTTGCATCTTCGATTTTGCCCATGTTATAGAAACGATAGCCAACGTCTAGGTTCCATCTATTTGTTAATTTTGCTGATACACCGCCACCTACTGACCATGTGAAGTTGGTTTCTTCAAAAGTTTCTGAAGCAAGTCCACCGCCAAAATCATATTCTGCCGTAATTTCTGACATACCAACACCAGCCATAATAAATGGAGTAAATCTTGAATATGGTGTCAAATCATAAAATCCGTTTAACATATATGAAGATGTCTGAAATGTAGAAGTTGAGCTACCTGCTGTTTGTTCAGATTCGTCTCTCCAAGTATACTCTAACTCAGTTCTAAAATATCCATAACGATAACCCAAAGAGCCTGCAATCATAAGATTGTTATCATCTACCTTGAACCTGTTAGTGTTTGTTGCACCAGTTTCACCAACGTTATGGTTTGCAATACCAGCTCTTAATCCCATATAAAAGCCATCACAAGCCAAAGCTGAGGTTGATAACATCGCAAGAGCCAAAGTTGTTGTTGTTAAAAGTTTCATTTTGTCGATCCTTCTGTTATTTTCTTAAATTTTGTCCAAATCTAACGCATTTCAAATTTAAAGTCAATATATTTCTACAACAAAATTACAAACAAATAGTTAATTTTTTGGATTTTTTATTGTTTTTACAAAGGTTTTTATATCTTCTTGCGCTCTTTTTGACAATAATGCCTTTTTATCTCGCCCTTTTACTCTGCGCTCAACCACAATCTCAGGAAACAAGCCAAAATTCACATTAGAAGGCTGAAAATCTTGCGATTCGCTATCTGTCACATGCTTTAGCAAAGCACCAATTGATGTCGTAAGAGGTGGTAACTCATCAAAAAATTCAAAAACACCGGCCAAAAAACCAATTGCCGTGCTTTCGATATAGCCTTCACACCCCGTTATTTGCCCCGCAAAAGAAATATGTGGCGCTTTTTTTAGTCTCAATTGCGCATCCAATAATTTTGGAGAATTTATAAAAGTATTTTTATGAATTGAGCCAAGCTTTGCAAACTCACAATTTTCAAGCCCTGGAATAGTTCTAAAAACTCGTTTTTGTTCTCCATAAGTCAATTTTGTTTGAAATCCAACAATGTTTCTCATCGTGTCTTCTTTGTTTTCCATCCTAAGTTGTATAATTGCATATGGTTTTTCGCTCATATGCGGAGATGTTAATCCAACAGGTTTTAGCGGACCAAAGCGCAGTGTCTCAACTCCTCTTTGTGCCATTTCTTCTATTGGCAAACATCCATCAAAAAACTCTGGCTTTTCAAAATCCTTAAAAGCAACTTTCTCTGCAGTTAGCAAATCATCAACAAACTGAAAGTATTGCTCTTTTGTCATTGGCAGATTAATATAATCTTTTGCATCGCCTTTGTCATATCTTGATTGATACCATGCTTTTGAAAAATCAATACTATCGGTCATAACAATTGGTGCGATTGCATCATAAAAACTAAGCGATTCATTGCCAATAAGTTTCATTATCTCTTGGCTCAAGGCCTCAGATGTCAAGGGTCCTGTTGCAATAATTGTTCTTTCATCAAAGATTTCTTGCACCTCTTGAGAAACAACTTCTATCAATGGATGAGCCTTTATCTTTGTTGTAATATACTCAGAAAAATCTTCTCTATTAACAGCCAAAGCACCACCAGCAGGCACTCTGCATGCATCTGCGGCTTCAATTATCAAAGAGCCTAGTTGTCTTAATTCTTGTTGCAACAATCCCACTGCATTATACTCAAAATCAGATGATCTAAATGAGTTTGCACACACAAGCTCTGCAAAATTTTGATTTTTATGCGCAGGAGAGAAATTTTTTGGTTTCATCTCAAAAAGTTTAACTTTTTTGCCTCTTTGTGCAATTTGCCACGCAGCCTCACAACCTGCCAACCCTGCTCCGATAATATTAATCATTGAATAACCCTTTTATTTTCTTTGATATTAAAATTATCTTGTTTATAATGCCATAAAAGGTTTTTGTAAATGAGATTTTTAATAACACTATGTTTTTTTATTATATTTTCCACTCTGTCATATGCAAATGAGGAGCCATTAATATTCTCTGCAGAAGAAATAAACTCTTTTGAAGAAGAACAAACCATAAAAGAAGAAGCTCAAGTAAACCCAGAACAAACCCTTACCGAAAACCTTGAAAACTCAAAAGCACCCAAAGATCCCACTTGGTTAGACGAGCTTACAAAAAAAAGACCACAAAAAATAAATAAAGAGGAAATGCCCATCTTAGAAGATGCAGCATCTAGTGGCGTAAATGATATCAAAAAAATCATAGAAGAAAACAAACTAAACCCTTCAAACAAACTTTCAAATGCATCTGTTTTTGATATTTCTGGAGTAATGCTTAGAATGAGTGTCTTGCAAGCAGAAAACGCATTAAGGAAAAGAGGTTACAAAAAAATATCTCAAGATATGCAAATCCCCAACTTCATAAAATGGAGAAACGAAGAAAAGTGCAGAAACTCAGGTGTTGTTGGCTATGAAAGACTAGAGAGCTGCGTTAACAGTATGTCTCAAAAAGAAGGTGCACAATACATCCAAAAAGGCATTTACAAAAAAACAGACACTCAAGAAGAAGTCCAAATCTTTATGACCTCAAACTTTACAGGCAACAAAATATATAGGATCATATACACAACAGAGGTGCCAGCCATTAGGGGGAGCTCAGAAAAATCTCTTTATTTAAGAAACATCAAAATATATGAATTTTGGCGCAAAATAAACCAAAAATATGGCAACCCAGACAACCAAGAAGCCATAACTTGGGGAATGGGTGTCAACAAGCCATTCTTAAAAGCTCAAACAGGGTTCTTAACATTAGAAGACCCCATGCTTTTAGAACTTGATTGGACCAGAATGTCAAGAGAAGACCAAAAATACCTAAATACAGATCTTTATAACTTTTAAGGAGCCATAATGCAAAACCTACAAGAACTTATCTGCACAAAAATAAACCACGACATAATAGGCCATGTTGGAGCTGTGTGCAACGCAGTAGAGTTGTTGGAAGAAGATGATATGGAGTTTATTGATGATATAAAAAACATCTTAAAAATCAGTTCCTTTGCACTTGCCGCACGCCTAAAGTTCTTTAGGATTGCATTTGGAATGAACAACGCATCTGTTGACAACATACAAGATATAATCTCAAACTACACAACGTCTATTGCCTCAAAAAACTACCCTATCAACACTCACACAACATCAATTACAAAAGAAAACCTCAAATCAATTTTATTAATTGTTATGATTTTATCTGAAATAATTTATAAAGGTGGCAACATTAATATTGAAGAGAGCACAATAAAAGTAGAAGCACAAACATTTAATCAAGAAAAGTTCAACAACCTAAAAGACATCAAAAACGCAGAGCAAACTCCGTCTAATGCGCAATACTTTTATTTATCCAACATCTTAAATGAGGCAAACAAAAAGTTATTAATAACTCAAACCAGTGAACACAACATTACAATCGAGGTGCAATAATGAACTCAGTATTAATAGTTGATGACTCAAAAACAATAAGAGACTTGTTAGAAAAAATATTTTCTAATATGTTTTTTGCAACACACACCGCATCAAACGGTGAAGAAGCCTTAAAAAGCTTTCAACAATACAAACAAAATGTTATTATATTAGACCCATCATTACCTCTTTTAGATGGCTATAATGTTTTATACACCATCAGACAAATGCCTGATATAACACAGCCAAAAATCATTTTTTGCAGCGCCACAAACACAATTGAAGCTATAAAAAAAGCAATCAAAAATGGTTGTGATGATTATATAATCAAACCCTTTGATGAAGAAATAGTTGCAACAAAATTAAAAATATTGGAGGTAATATGAAAAAATCAGATTTTGACTTTTTGGTAAAACTTGCAAAAAATGAACTAGGCTGGGAGTTTTCTGAACAACATTTTTCTGCCTTAGATAAAAAAATATCATCTTTTATAAGAGAACGAAACCACAAAAGTGTTGAGCAATTAATATACAACGTCAAACAAGGTAACAAATTGCTTATAGAGCAATTGGCAGAAGCCATAACACACATAAACACATCATTTTTTAGGGATCACAAAGTTTTTCATAACTTCAGAACTTTGGTTCTTCCCAAAATCAAAGAAAACGGCAAGGCCAGCAAAAAATTAAACATCTGGAGCTGCGGCTGTTCAAGCGGACAAGAAGTTTATTCAATATTAATTGCCTTGAAAGAAAACAACTTTTTAGAAGACTGGCAAGTCTCTGTTGTGGGCACTGATTATTGCTCAAAATCATTGGCTCAGGCCTTAAAAGGCTTTTATGATAACTATGAAATCCAAACTGGAATGAACATCAAAGACATCATAAACAACTTCAGCAAAAAAGATAATGGCTGGCAGGCAAATCCAGAGTTCAGTAAATTTGTTGAGTTTAGAAAATACAATTTATTAAACAACCCAATCTTTAATAACAAATTTGACATAGTTTTTTGCAGAAACATAATCAAATACTTTAGCCCTACTCACCAAAAGAATATTGTCAAAAAACTACACTCCACACAAAGAGCTGGAGGCTTATTATATATAGGACTTAATGAAAGCATTACAGACCTTGATGAGTATTATGAAAAAGTAACTGGGTTTCCTTGTTTGTATCAAGCCAAATCAATAAAATAATTTTACAAAAAAAATTAACTTTCAACAATCTTACATAATATGGCATCCAAACACTCTGGAGCATCTTTTTGTGTATTAAAAACAAAAAACTTCTTTGAATACAGTTTTTCCAACTCTCTTATACAAAAGATTGTGTTTTCTTCAAAAAACTGCAAGCGTTTCTTTATATTATCATGATCTGAGCGGTTTCTGCTTTTTGCTCGATTAATAGCTTCCTGCGCTGAAATTTCAAGATATATCACGCTCAAATTAGGAGCATTTCTTGCTGCGTTCATCTGCCTTGTCGTCCTAACTTCTGCATCAATCAACAAAAGCTCTTTGTCTTTTGGCATGTTTTTATTATAAATATCAACAATAATCTCATCTGGCACTCCAGCGCCTTTTTTTATACACTCTGCAACAAATAAATCCGTCTTTGCAGTCTCTCGCAATAAATCGCCTATCGCAACAACTCCAGCATGAGGATACTTGCTCTTAATTTTTTTTAAGACAGAACTTTTGCCAGAACAAGATGAACCCGTGATAAGAATACTTGTTTGTTTCATAATAATCTACCTTATGCACTAAACTTGAGCTCTTTAAATGAATATACATCCAAACCATTA